>DAIESZ010000149.1 GCA_027346035.1 Propionibacteriaceae bacterium | reverse complement strand
CGACGAGTCGCAGCGCGGTGTGCCGGGCGGCTTCACCGGCGACCCCGATGTCATGGACACCTGGGCGACGAGTTCACTGACGCCCGAGATCGTGACGGGCTGGGAGCGCGACGAGGAGCTGTTCCGGCTCACCTTCCCGATGGACCTCGCCCCCCAGGCGCACGACATCATCCGCACCTGGCTGTTCAGCCGGGTGGTCCGCTCGCACTTCGAGTTCGGCACGGTGCCGTGGAAGCGAGCGACCATCTCCGGGTTCGTCGTCGACCCCGATCGCAAGAAGATGAGCAAGTCGAAAGGCAATGTGGTGGTGCCCAGCGACATCCTCGAGCGCTACGGCGCGGACGCCGTCCGCTGGCGCGCCGCCATGGCTCGCCCGGGCATGGACTCACCCTTCGACGAGACCCAGATGAAGGTCGGACGCCGTCTGGCGATGAAGCTGCTCAACGCGAGCAAGTTCGTGCTCGGCATGCCGGCGTCCGACGCGGGCCAGGGTGCGGTGACCAACCCGCTCGACCGGGCGATGCTCGAGACCCTCAAGGGCGTCGTGTACCAGGCGACCGAGGCCTTCGAGCGGTTCGAGTACACCGGCGCCCTCGAGGTGTCGGAGTCGTTCTTCTGGGGCTTCTGCGACGACTACCTCGAGACGGTCAAGGAGCGGGCCTACGGCGCCCAGGGCGTCGAGGAGTCGGCGTCCGCGGTGGTGGCCCTGCGGACCGCCCTGTCCGTGCTGTTGCGCCTGTTCGCCCCGTTCCTGCCCTTCGTCACCGAGGAAGTGTGGAGCTGGTGGCAGCAGGGGTCGGTGCACACGGCGTCCTGGCCCGGTGAGGACGAGATCGGCACGCGCGGTACCTCCCAACTGCTGGCCGACCTGGCTCAGATCCTCATCGCCTTGCGCGGTGCGAAGTCCACGGCCAAGGTGTCGATGAAGACCGAGGTGCTGCGCACCGAGGTCCGAGGGCAGGGCGAGGTCCTGGACCGGCTCCGCGACATCGAGACCGACCTTCGTGCGGTGGGCAGGATCACCGGCGAGATGGAATGGATCGAGGCGCCGCTGCCCCTCGACGTGGCCGTCGAACTCGCCGCCCCCGACGCCTGAGCCGCATCGCGCCGCGGCGACCCGACAACGACGGGCCCGCGGCGCGACCCGACAACGAGGGGCCGCCGTGCGGCGTACGACCCGTCCCCTCCGGCGTACGACCTGGTCATCTCCAGCGTCAACTCGTACGCCGCCGGTCAACTCGTACGCCGCCGGTCAACTCGTACGCCGCCGGTCAACTCGTACGCCGCCGGTCAACTCGTGCGCCGACCGAGTCCCGGACGTCGACGAAGCGCCCGACGTCGGACGGCGCGGTCGACGCTGTTGCTCCCGGTGGGTCCTCGGCCGGTGGGTCCTCGGCCGGTGGGCGGTCGGTCAGTCGGCCGGTACCGGCTCGATCCGAACCTCGGCATAGCCGGTCGGCAACGGTCGGGCCGCTGGGATCACCAGCAGCGCCAGGATCGACACGACACCGACAACCAGCAACGCCCGCAGGACGCCGACGTGGTCACCCAGGAACCCTAGTAACGGTGGGCCCGCCAGGAACGCGGTGTAGCCGATCGTCGCGACGACACTAAGCCGGGCATGGGCGCGCGCCGGGTCGTCGGACGCCGCGGACATGCCGACCGGGAATCCGAGGCTCGCGCCCATCCCCCAGATCGCCGCACCCACGAAGGCCACGGCCGACCCGCCGAACACGACCAGCACGCAACCGATGAGCGCCGCGCCGAACAGGATGCGCAGGACCGGCACGCGTCCGTAGCGGTTGAGCAGGCCGGTGCCGAGGATCCGCCCGGCGGTCATGAACGTGAGGAACACCGCCAAGGCGACGACGCCAAGCGATTTCGCGAGGTTGTGTCCCTCGACGAACGCGATCGCCAACCAGTCGTTCGCCGTCCCCTCGGCGAACGCGGCGGCCAGCACCACGAGTCCGATCAGCAGGGTCCGCGGCTCCAACCAGGCCGAACGGGTCACCGGACGCACCGCGGCCTGGTCGCCCCCCGCCTCCTCGTAGGCGGGAAGGAACTGGCCGGTCCCCCACCACACGACCGCCAGGGTGATGATCGACACGACGCCGAGATGCAGCCACAGGGCCACGTGCAGGTGCACCAGGAGGGCTCCGATGAGCGCCGCGAACACGGTGCCACCGCTGAACGCGGCGTGGAACCACGGCATGATCGCGCGCCCCAATGACTGCTCGACGACCGTCCCCTCAAGGTTCTGGGACACGTCCCACACCCCGTTGCCGAGACCGACGAGCAGGAGCCCGGGCACCAGCAGCCACGGCGAGATGTCGAGATAGACCGCCAGTGCGGCGAGCATGAGCCCGGGCATCGCGAGCACCGATCCCAGCCGAACCGCACCCGCCGCACCGAACCGGTGGGCGACCCGGCCCGCGACAGGCAGGCCGATGAGCGAGCCGACCGAGATCGACAACATGAGCAGACCGAGCCGGCCAGGAGTGAGAGCCAGGGCGTCCTTGACGTCAGGCACCCGGGACATCCATGAGGCGAGCGCGAACCCGTCCATGCCGAAGACGAGCAGATCGGCCGTGCGGGCGCGCACGACGCGTTCCCGGGGGGTGTCGCTGGATGGGGCCACCGGAGCATGTTACCGACTGACTTGACCGCCCGGTAAACCAATCTCGCGGACGCCGCTCGGCGTCGCACTGCGGGGGGTGCCGGAGGCGGGGATGCTCGGCGCGCTCGGCGGGTGCCTGTGGCAGCCCGCTCCCGCGGGTTGGCTGAGCCCGGTCATCCAGCGCCGCGCCCCCGTGACAGATACGCGCAACGACGCCACTTCGACCGCGCGCGCGATCGCGGTCGGCAATCCCTCGCCCCGGGCCAGCCCGGCAACGAGCGCACCGTGGAACGCGTCGCCGGCGCCGTTGGTGTCGACGGCCTCGACCTGCGGAGGGGCAAGGCGTCCGTGCCCGTGTTGGTCGGCCCACAGCACGTCGCCCGCTCCCTGGGTGACCACCACCGCACGGCAGCCGGCTCGCAGCCCGCGGTCGATGACCTCCGCCGGGCTGAGGCCGAGCCCGTCGGCGTAGTCGGCTGACGCCGCCAGCACGTCGACCCGCGGCAGCCACGCCTCGACGTGCGGCTTCGGGCTGCCCGCATCGAGCACGACGAGGGCACTTCCGGCCAGCGCTGCCGCGGCCAGCCCCGGGTGATGACCGTCGAGCAGGACCACCGCCGCGGATCCGAGCAGGGCCAGCGCCTCCCGCGTCGGCCGGACGTCGCTCGCCCGGGCCCCCGGGGACACGACGGTGCGGGTGCCGTCGACCTCGACGAGCACCGACGCCAAGGGCACCTGCCAGGCGTGATCGGCGCAGTCGCCGATCAACACCCCCTGGCGAGCCAAATCGTCGCGCACGACCGTCGACGGCGCGCCCGACCCGATCGCCGTCACCAGCGCCGCGGGGACGCCGAGGGCCGTGCACGCCACGGCGGCATTCGCGGCCGGGCCGCCCGCGGCCAACTCGACCCCAGAGGAGACGGCCTTGACGCCGCGCACCAGCGGTCCGTCGATCCGCTGTACGACGTCGAGCGTCGCGAGTCCCACGCAGACGACCGGGACGCCGGGGTGGTGCGGCATTGGCTCAGCCCCTGACCCGGGGGGCGGGCAGGTCGGGCGGCGTCGCGGCCGGGTGCTCGCGCAGGTCTGTGAGCACCTGTTCGATCGCCCGGTCGAGCTGCACGTCGCACACGGGGCCGCCCAGCATGTCGTGCCACTGCTGTGGGTCGGGCACCACCTCGATGTCGGGGTCGACGCCGTGGTTCTCGAGCCCGTAGCCGTAGCCGGGCATCCAGGTGGCGTAGCGGGGCTGGGTGACCTCGGTACCGTCGACGAGGTCGAAGCGGCCGTCGATGCCGATCACCCCACCCCACGTGCGCTCGCCGACAACCGGGCCGAGGCCGATTGCCTGGGCCGCCGCGTTGACGATGTCGCCGTCGGATCCGGAGAACCGGTTGGCCACGAGCACCACCGGCCCGCGCATGGCCTGGAAGGGGTAGGTCAGCGGCGAGGCGTAGTGCCGGGCCATGTCCCATCCGATGACCCGCCGACCCAACCGCTCGATGACCAGCTGCGATGTGTGACCGCCCCGGTTGTAGCGCACATCAACGACCACGGCCTCGCAGCGACTTGCGGCGTCGAGCATCCGATGGAGTTGGGCCCAGCCCAGGCCCATCATGTCGGGCACATGCACGTATCCGACCCGCCCGTCGCTCTTCAGCCGCACATATTCGGCGTTTCGCGCCACCCAATCGTGATAGCGGATCGTCTCCTCCTCTGCGAGGGGCACGACGGCCACGCGCCGGACGGCACCGTCCCGGAGCAGGCTCAACTCGACGATGTGCCCGGCAGTGCCCTGGAGCAGTTCGCCGAGGTGCTCGGCATCTGCGACGGATTCACCGTTGACCGCGGCGACGATGTCGCCCGCGCGGGCTGCCACCCCGGCGGCTCGGAGCGGCGAACGCGCGGCTGGATCGCTCGACTCACCCGGCAGGATCCGGACGATGCGCGCACCCTCGTCGCAGGGTTCGAGATCGGCGCCAAGCAGTCCCACGCGTTCCGCCACCTCGGCGGCGTCGGCGGGCGCGACGACGTAGGCGTGCGACGTGTTGAGTTCGCCGACCACCTCCGACAGCAGGTCGACGAGGTCGTCGTGGGTGTGCAGGCATTCGACGAGGGGGCGGTACCTCTCGGCGACCGCCTGCCAGTCGACGCCGTCCATGTCGGCGCGCCAGTAATGATCGCGCATCAGCCGGGCGTTCTCGTCGAACATCTGCCGGAACTCGTCGCGCGGTGACACCTGCCGGCGCAGTCGGGTGAGGTCGACACTCACCCGTGCCGGGTCGTCGTCCTCGACGCTGTGCCCGGATGGCACCACGAGCAGCTCCTCCTTCGACCGCACCACGAGTTGCTTGCCGTCGCCGCTCACCGCGAACCCGTCGGCCCGTTGCACGATGACGTCGACCTTGCGGGTGTCGAACCCGAAGCGTTCGATCTGGGACGCCGGCTCGTCGCCTTCGGCCCCAGCACGCCACGTGCCGAGCACCCCGTGCGGCTCGTGCCGGTGCAGCCACACGACGCCGCCCTCGCACACGTCGAGATCGGTGTAGTCGCCGCTCGGCACGGGGAACGGCACGAGTCGCTCCTCGAAACCGTCGGGATCGATGATCACGGTCGGCACCACCGACTCCGCCTCGTGCCCGGCCCTGCTCTCGCCGTCGTCGGTGGATCCCGCACTGGCGCTCGACGATCCGGCGTCCGGTGCGGGATCGTGGTCGTCGGACTTCTCGTGGCTGCGCTCGGAGATCGGCCAGCCGTCGGCCGACGGTCCGAAGGGCGCCGGCTCGTCGGCCCGCAGGGGCACCAGCCATGGTCGCACCGACTCGCCGAACGCGAGGTCGAACCCGACCTCGTCGTAGTGGGGGTCGAAGGTGCGCTGGCTGAGGAACACGAGGAACCGCCCGTCGGCGGTGAACACAGGGTCGGCATCGTTGAACCGACCGGAGGTGAGCTCGATCGCCGGCAGTTCGGGTGTTGTCGTGTCGAAGCACACGAGATTGCCGACCAGACCCTCGATCGACCCGGGGCCGGCGTTGCGCCACACGAGGTAGCGCCCGTCGGGTGACCAGGCCAGACCCGACGCCTCACCGTTGACCGAGTGCCCGGCGACCGTGCCGGTGCCGTCGGACACGTCGCCGACCCATACGGTGCCGTCGTGGGAGGCGACCGCGACGTGCGTCCCGTCCGGGTTGCTGCGCAGGTGCAGCACCCGGCCGATCGCGCCGCCGGCGATCCGCCGCGGGTCACCCTCTCCGGTGAGGGACGCGATCTCGAGGCAATCGTCACCCTCGGCGTCGGTGGCCCAGACGCCCAGCCCGGTGCGCCCGAGCAGGTCGGGTTCGCGGGTGCGCACGCCCGGCAGCGCCGACAGTGCACGGGCCGGGCCGGCACGGTGGGTGAGCAGATAGCTGGCGCCCCGCCAGCCGATGAGCGAGGCGTCGGCCCCATGGTCGGAGACGATGCGATCGAGATTGTGATGGGCGGAGATCGCTTCACGCGCCGGTGCTCCGACGGGCAGGTCGATCTCGATCCGCCGCGGGGCCGCGTCGAGCGCGTCGAGGGCATGCAGGATTCCGTGCGCGTGGTAGACGATGGTGCGCCCGTCGGTGGTGGGATTGCGCACGAAACCCTCGGCCGACGTGTGCCGGGTGTGCACCCGCAGGTCGCCGCCGTCGGCGTCGACGCTGCACAGCTGCGCCTGTCCGTCGGGGTGCCGATCGAGGCTCGCCTCGAGATCGGAGCTGAACAGCAGCCGCCCGTCGAACCATGCGGGTGAGTACTTGCCGGCGGCCTCGTCGGCGAGC
>DAIESZ010000140.1 GCA_027346035.1 Propionibacteriaceae bacterium | reverse complement strand
GGTGTTCGCCGGCGAAACCACCCGGCTCGCCTACATGACCGACGAGGCGGTCGAGGGCCGTGACAGTTTCCTGCAGAAGCGGCGTCCCGACTGGTCGAACTTCCCGTACTACTACTGATTGGCGGCCCACCCCCGTCAGTGCCGCACCCGGCCGTGCGGCGTACGACTCGGTCGGTGCGGCGTACGACCCGGTCATTGTCGGCGGTCAGGTCGTACGCCGTCGGCACGGTCGTACGCCGCGCGAACCGCTCCGACGAGTGGGACGCCGACGCCCTCCGGGTCGCCCGAACCCGGTGAGGTCCATCGGGTCGGTACCCCGACCCGGCACCCTCCGGCACGCCGATGATCACTGGTTAGTCTGGCCGGATGAGCGACCGACTGGTTTTCGACCATCTCGACCTTCTGCCCGCCGCCGGCCACCCGGAGCTGCTCGCCCCGGCGGTCGCGGCCGCGATCCGACACGTGCCCAGCGCGATGCTCTTCACCATCGACCCGGCGCTCGCCGACACGGCCGCCCTGTGCGACGCCTACCACCTGCCGCTGGATTCGTGCGCGAACTGCGTGATCGTCACCGGACGCCGCGGCGACGTCGCGCGGCACGTCGCGTGCATGGCGCTCGCCACGACCCGGGTCGATGTCAATGCGGTCGTGCGCAAGCGCCTGGACGCCCGCAAGGCGTCGTTCGCGCCGATGGATTTCGCTGTCGAGGGCTCGGGCATGGAGTACGGCGGGATCACCCCCGTGGGGTTGCCCGCCGACTGGCCGGTGTGGGTGGATGCCGCCGTCGTCGACGCGGGGTGGGTCTGCATCGGATCGGGGGTGCGCGGATCCAAGCTCGTGCTGCCCTCCGAGGAGCTCCTGCGGCTACCGAACGCCGAAGTCGTCGCGGGTTTGGCGGGGTGAGTGGGCCCTGCCCGCACGGGGGCCGACGGGGACCCAACTAGAAGCGGCTGGCGCCTGCCCCTAATCTGGACAGATGCCGACACGTTCCTCCGCGCGACTTCGGGGGATGCTGACCCTCGCGGCCGGCCTGGGCGTGGTCCTCGTAACCGGGTGCACCACGCAGCCTCCACCGTCGCCGGCGGTCACGTCGCACGACCCGGCGTGGGTCGATGCGGCGGTCGGGTTGGTGGGTACGGCCTCCGAACACGACCCGGTGATCAAGGTCACCATCACGCCGCGTGGAGCCACGGTCATCACCCGCCGGGCCGACAGCCGCCAGCAGCGCTCCTGGTTCGTCGGCGTGACGGCAACCTCGCCGCAACCGGGTCCGACGGTCTCTCCGACGCCCACGCCCACGCCGTCCGTGTCGGCCCCGGGCGCCCCTGTTCGGCGTTCCCCCTCCCCAACCCCCGACGCCGCCCCCGCGCTCCCGGCGACCGACCAGCCCGGGCTGCCGCTCCTGCCTCAACCGAGCGAGCCGGCCACGCCGCTCAGCACGGTCCAGGTCGACAACACCTACGGGAACATGGGCCTCGGCACCTTCGGCGACACCCAGATCCTGCCGATGTGGCAGAAGCTGAGGTCGATGGGCTGCACCGGCGACTCGTGGAGCATCGTGGGGACCGCCGGCTGGAGCGGCACGATCATCACCCACGGCACCTGCGGGGCGCTCACGGCGGTGGAGGTCAACGGCCGGCCGCTGCCGAGCGGCAGTGACGAGGCGAAGTTGCTCCCGAAGCAGCTGTCGGTGCTCACCTCCCTGATGCCCAACGACGTGTCGATCCTGTCGATCCAGCGCACCCTGGTGCCCAGTTGCCCCATCACGCTCACCGCCGACTACGGTGTGCGCCTGGGCGGGCTGCTGCAGTTGCGCACCACGCTCACCTGCGACGACGTCACCACCGTGACACTCGACGACGGTTACCTGCCCAGGCAGGCGCTGGCGGTGACGAATGTCAGCGCACAGGTGATCGCCGACGTCACCACCCAGCTGAACGAGCTCCCGGCGCCGGTGGCAGCGAGCACGCTCACCGTGCAGTGGTCGCCGCTCTACGGCGAGGAGACCATCGTTCCCGAAGACGGTGCGCCGAGCTTCAGCCTGGGCGGCACCGAACTCAGGCCCGGGACCTGACCTACCGACGAATCCGGGCCGACGGGTCGGCGGGTGACCACGGCGTCACTCGGCGAGACCGAACAGACGATCGCCGGCGTCCCCGAGGCCCGGGATGATGTAGCCGTGCTCGTTGAGGTGGTCGTCGACCGCCGCGACCACCAGGGTGCATGGGACGCCGAGACCGTCGATCAGTCCGCGGAACCGCGCGATGCCCTCGGGGGCGGCGAGCAGGCAGATGCAGGTGATGTGGTCAGCCCCCCGGTCGATGAGGAACTGGACGGTGCCGCCGAGTGAGCCTCCCGTGGCGAGCATGGGGTCGAGTACATAGCACTGGCGTCCGGACAGGTCATGGGGGAGGCGCTCGGCGTAGGTGACGGGCTGCAGCGTCTGCTCGTCGCGGGCCATGCCGACGAACCCCACCTCGGCGGTGGGGATCAGCCGGGTCATTCCTGCGAGCATGCCCAGCCCTGCCCGCAGAATCGGCACCACGAGTGGACGAGGGCGAGCCAACTGGACGCCGTGGGCCACTGCTACCGGCGTCTGGATCTCGCGCGGCTCGACCCGCACCTCACGGGTGGCCTCGTAGGCCAACAAGGTGACGAGTTCGTCGACCAGTTGCCGGAACAGGGGGCTGGGTGTTCGGGCGTCACGGAGCAGGCCGAGTTTGTGAGCTACCAGCGGGTGATCGATGTCGCGCAGTTCCACGGCATCACTATCCCATGGGGTGTGCCGCCGACCCACCCCACCCGGACGACGTCCGAGGGTCTCCCCGGGGGGTGGAGCGTCGACCCGGAGTCCGTGGCATGCTTGTCGCTCCCGATGGATTTCGCTGGTCGGCGGGGCACTAGTCTGCAAGGGTGGGTGTATTCCCGCGGTGGCAAGGAGGCAGATCATGGGCCAGGACGACGCCAACAACGACGTCGAGCAGCTCGACGACGTACTCGACAGCGACGACGCCATCCAACTCGACCCGGAGGCGCTCGACATCGACGCCGTTGACGACCTCGACGACACCGATCCGCTCGACGACACCGATCCGCTCGACGAGACCGAGTCCGACGACGATGACGATGACGACGAATCCGACGACGACGAGTTCGACGATCTCGACGATGCCTCCGACGACGAGATCGATCTGGTCATCGCCATGTACCGCGAAGACGGAAATCCGGTCGTCGTGTCGATGCCCAAGGCCCTCGCGAACGACCTTGACGAGCTCATCACCCAGTTGCGCCGCCTGCCGGCCGACGGCGGAGCGATCGGCATGGTCTCGATCGCGAGCGAGTTCTTCGTCATCTGCCGCGCGCGCGGGCGGAACGTTCAGGTGCTGCTCAGCGACGGGGTGTCGGCCAACGACTGGCCCATCGCCCG
>DAIESZ010000129.1 GCA_027346035.1 Propionibacteriaceae bacterium | reverse complement strand
GGCGGCGCGGGCTGCGCGTTCGGCGGCGGCCCTGGCCGCGGCGATCTGCTGGTCGACCTTGGACTTCTGCGCCTTGAGGGAGGCGTTGGTCGACTGCTTGACCTGCAGTTGGGCCTTCGCGTCGGCTGCGGCGGCGGCCCGGAGCCTGACCGTGGCGGCCACCGCGTCGGCCGCGGACTGGGCTTCCTGCTGCAGGGTCTGGGTGACGGCGAGGTGGGCGCTGGTGGCCTGACGCATCTGTTCGACCGAGGCCGTGGCCTGCGCCTGCGCCTGCTGGGCACTCACGAGCTGCTTCTGCAGGTCGGCCAGGCGCAACTGCTCGGTCTGGGTCATCGTGAGGGCCTCGGTGGCCCACTGGATGCGGTTGTTGACGTCACCGACGCCGAGGTTCGTCGTGAGCACGGCCAGCTGCTGCAACTGGCTGTTCTGCTGGGTGTTCTGGTTGAGGCTCATGGCGACGAGGCTGCGCTGGTCGGTGAGGTGCTGCTGGCCGATCTGAACCGCCGCCTTGGTGGTGGCCAGCTGCTGCTCGGCCGCCGGCAGGGCGGCGGCCATCTGCTGGTCGCGCACGGCGGCGGCGTCCTTCGCCGCCGTGGCCTGGGCGAGCAACTGCTGCTGGGCCTTGAGGGTCGACTCCGACTCGGCGAGCTTCTGCGTCGCGGCGTCGACCGTGGTCGAGGCCTGGCTGAGGGCCGTGTTCGATACCGCGATCGCGGCCGCCAGCTGCTTCTGCCGGTCCGTCAGCGTGTCCGCGGACGCGGGGGAGGGGGCACCGGCCATCAGGGCGAGACTCACGGCCACGGCCGAGGCACAGATGCCACGCCAGGCGGCGCCGGAGATCCGGAGACGCCAGACTGCCCCGTCGTGGTGGGTTGCGCGCATGCCGATCCTTTCGGTGCTGGTCCGCCGCAGGTGCGTCAACGCCCTCTGCGGCACTGCCCGCGCATGGTATGCACCGCTCACCGGTCACCATCAAGCGAAAACACGAGAATCGGCGAGCTCTCGCGGGGGCCCGCATCAACCTTCACTTGAGACTCGAGGATTCGAGCGACCCGGCGGCCGGCCGTCCCGGGATGGTCATCGTCCCTCTCGGGCGAGGGTTTCCCGGGCCTCGGCCTGCTCGACGAGTCGCTCCTTCTGTTGCCGGGTGCGCGTCAGCTCGGCGAAGCGCTGGGCCTTCTGGGCCGTCACCTCGGCGAGGGCTGCGCGTTCCTCGGCCTTGGCCGAGGCGCCGTCGACGTCCCCGTCCTCGACCTGCACCTCGACCTCCTCGCGCTGCACGGAAGCGTCCTCGGCGATCGCGCTCTTGACGTTGTCGACCGTGTCGGAGAGGGACGCCTTCAGCGCCCTGGAACTCATCTCGGCGGCGAGTTCCTCGCGCATGTCGAACGGGTCCCAGTCGGGCTGGGGCCAGCCGAGGTCCATGTCGATCATGGTCTGGGTGAGGATCTCGGTGATCGCCGCACGGGAGTACCACTTGTGGTCGGCGGGGATGACGTACCACGGAGCCCAGTCGGTCGACGTGCGCTCGAACACCGCCTGGTAGGCCTCCTGGTAGGCGTTCCACTTGCCCCGGGTACGCACGTCGTTGCCGCTGAACTTCCATCGCTTGTCGGGGCGGTCGAGACGTTCCATCAGTCGCACCCCCTGCTCGTCCTGCGAGACCATGAGCGCGAACTTCAGCACGACCGTTCCGCAGTCGACGAGGTCCTTCTCGAACCGGTTGATCTCGTCGTAGCGCTGCTCCCACACATCCCGCGGCGCGAGGTCGTCGACCCGGACGACCAGCACGTCCTCGTAGTGGCTCCGGTCGAAGACCCCGATCAGGCCGGGGCGGGGGAGCGCCCTGCGGATCCGCCACAGAAAGTGGTGCTTGAGCTCCTCCTCGGTGGGGGGTCCGAACGAATGCAGAGCCACGCCCTGGGGGTCGACCATCGACATCACGTGGCGCGTGACGCCGCCCTTGCCCGCCGTGTCGAGGCCCTGGACGACGCACAGCACCGACCGACTCCCCCCGATGCGGCCCTCGGCGAACAGCCGCTCCTGAAGTTCCGACAGGAGCGTGCCCCGTTGCCTGCCGAGGGCCTTGCCGTCGGACTTCCTGCCGCGGAAGCCGGGCGTCGCGCCCCGATCGAACTCCTCCAGCGAGAAGTCGGGTCGCGCACGCAAAGCGTCCCGCGGATCCTCGGTCCAACCGCTGTGGCCCTTGCCCATGGCTCCTCCTTGAGATGCGCCGGTGTTTGCGCCCATCCTGTCACCGTCGCGCCGGACCCGGCGCGACCGTGTGTCCGGCGCGACGGGTCATAGGCTCATGCCATGCCCGAGGGTGATGCGGTCTGGCGAACGGCGCGGCGGTTGCACGACGCGCTTGTCGGCCAGCAGATCAGTCTTTGGGAGCTGCGTTGGGGCGATCTCGGGGTGTCCGACAGGCGCGGCCGCACGACGATCGAGGTTGTCCCCCGGGGCAAGCACATCCTGCATCGCCTCGACGACGGCTGGACGCTGCACTCGCATCTGCGGATGGAGGGCAGGTGGGCGGTCGTCCCGCCTGGCAGGCTCGGCCATCGGGACCGCGCCGACCCTGTCGTTCGTGCGCTCGTGGGGTGCGCCGGCGCGGTCGCGATCGGGCGCCGGCTGGGCATGCTCGACCTCGTCCCCACAGCCCGCGAGTCCGACCTGGTCGGCCATCTCGGGCCCGACCTGCTCGGCCCCGACTGGGATGCCGATCGGGCGGTCGCCAACCTGCTCCGAGACCTCGGCCGCCCCCTCGGGGCGGCGCTGCTCGACCAGACGAATCTCGCGGGGATCGGCACGATGTGGTGCGCCGAGATCTGCTTCCTCGAACGCGTCTCCCCGTGGACGCCCGTCGGCGCGTTGGACGCCGGGACGCTCGGCGCGATCGCCGCCCGGGCCCACCGCCTGCTGACCGGTTCCCTCGCCCACCGCGAGTCGGTCTCGACCGGCAACCCGCGCCGTCCGCTGTACATCTACGGGCGGCCGGGCCGGCCCTGTCCCCGCTGCGGGACGCCGGTTGCCGTGGGCGAGGTGGGTGAGCCGCGGGCCCGGCGCACGCTCCACCACTGCCCGCGCTGCCAGCCGCTGGTGGCGCCCGAGGATCCTGCCCCGCGATCCGGCACCCCGTAGCCCGCGACGGAACGTCGCCCGAATCGTCTGCGGCGTCCACCACGGCGAACGGGCGTGCGCGCGTGCAGTGCGGCGCCTAGCCTTTCGGCATCCACCGGAGGAGGACCCATGCCCGACGAACGCCTGCCCTACCGACTGCTCACCGGCACCGACGATCGTGCCTTCTGCGAGAGGGTGAGCGCGGCGATCGCCGACGGATACGTCCTGCACGGCTCGCCCGCCGTCACCTTCGACGGCGAGAAGGTCGTCACCGCCCAGGCCGTGGTGCTGCCCGGGGTCGGCCGATGACCGGCCGCGACACCCGCGCGGTGCGGATCGGCGTCGAGCGCAGCCAGTTCCAGGAGACGTCGGAGGCCCTGTTCCTCACCTCCGGCTACGTCTATGACCGGGCCGAGGACGCCGCGGCCGCCTTCGACGGCAGCGTCGAGCGCTACACCTACTCGCGGTTCACCAACCCGACCGTCACCGCGTTCGCGGAGCGTCTCGCCGACATCGAGGGTGCCGAGGCCTGCTTCCCGGTGGCCAGCGGCATGGCCGGCGTGTTCGGCGTCCTCGTGGCGCTGCTCGGCCAGGGTGACCGGGTGGTGGCCAGCCGGAACCTGTTCGGCTCGTGCTACTCGGTGCTCTCCGACATCCTGCCCCGGTTCGGCATCGTCACCGACTTCGTCGACGGCACCGATATCGAGCAGTGGCGTGTCGCCCTGCAGACTCCGGCGAACGCGGTGTTCTTCGAGTCGCCGTCGAACCCGATGCAGGAGATCGTCGACATCGCCGCGGTCTGTGACCTGGCGCACGCGGCCGGAGCTCTCGTCATCGCCGACAACGCGATGGCGAGCCCGGCGGTGCAAACCCCCACCGGGCTGGGTGTCGATGTCGTGGTCTACTCGACCACCAAGCACATCGACGGCCAGGGACGAACCCTCGGAGGGGCGATCCTCGGGCCGGCGGATCTGATCAACGGGCCGATCAAGACGTTCGTCCGCAACACCGGACCCACGATGAGCCCGTTCACCGCATGGGTGGCGCTCAAGGGACTCGAGACGCTGCGGCTTCGGGTGGCGCACGCGAGTTCGACAGCCCTGGCGGTGGCCCGCAGCCTCGAGGAGCACCCGCGGGTCGCCTGGGTGCGCTATCCGTTTCTCGAGTCGCACCCGCAGTACGACCTGGCCCGGCGGCAGATGAGCTCCGGCGGCACGATCGTGACGTTCGCGATCGACGGGGGACGCGCCGAGGCATTCACGGCGATCAACGCGCTGCGCGCCTTCGACATCTCGAACAATTTCGGTGACACCAAGTCACTGGTCACCCATCCGGCGAGCACAACCCACTATCGCATCGGGGCCGAGGCCCGTGCGCGGGTCGGCATCACCGACGGCACCGTGCGGCTGTCGATCGGCCTTGAGGACGCCGATGACCTCATCGCGGACGTCACTTCGGCGCTGGGCTGAGCCCGGAATCGGCGCCGCGACACTGGGCGCACACCCCGGTGAGTTCGAGCGTGTGCTCGACGTCGCTGAACCCCTGCTCGGCGGCCACCCGGCCGGCCCAGGTCTCGACGCCCGGCCCATCGATCTCGACCGCCCGCCCGCACACCCGGCAGACGAGGTGGTGGTGGTGGCCCGTGACGGCGCAGCGCCGGTAGACCTGCTCGCCGTCGGGTGTGCGGATCGAGTCGACGACACCCTCGGAGGCGAGCATCGCGAGGGTGCGATAGACGGTCGCGAGGCCGATCTCGATCCCGTCCCCGCGCAGCAGGTCGTGGATCTGTTGCGCGGAGCGGAAGTCGTCGAGCCCGGCAAGGGCGTCGGCGACGGCGGCGCGTTGCCGCGTCTGGCGCACCATCACGCCTCACCCGCCAGGCGGACGTCGTCCCGGAGATCCGGGTGCGGGTCGGCGGTCGGGTCGGGGCGGCGGCGCCGCTGCTGCACGGTGGTGGTCACCGCGTAGAGAGCGATCGCGAGCACGACGATCGTCGCGCCCGGCGGGAGGTCGTACCAGTAGGTGACCCCGAGCCCGACGACGCTCACCACGGCACCGATGAGGCTGGCCAGTGCCATCGTGCGGGAGAACGAGCGGGTGACCACCTGCGCGGTTGCGACGGGCACGATCATCAGCGCCGACACCAGCAGCAGCCCGACGACCCGCATCGATACGGTGACGGTGAGCGCGGCCAGCGCCGCCAGAGTCGAGGTGAGGAGTTGCACGGGCAGCCCGCTGGCCCGGGCGAACTCCTCGTCGTGGCTCACCGCGAACAGCAGCGGACGCAGGCCGAGCCCGACGAGCAGCACGAGACCGCTGAGGGCGGCGGTCCACAGCAGGTCCGCACCCGACACGGTGGCGATCGACCCGAACAGGTAGTTCATCAGGTTGGCACTGGTGCCCCCGGCGATCTTGATCAGCAGGACGCCGCCCGCGATGCCCCCGTAGAACAGGATGGCCATCGCGACGTCGCCGGTGATCCGGCCGCGGGCCCGCACCCACTCGATGCCGACCGCCCCGAGCACCGACACGACCACCGCCCCCGGCAGGGCCAGCGATTCGGGAGTGCTCAGCCCGGCGAGGCTTCCGGCCAACCAGCCGGCGGCGACGCCGGTGAGGGCGATGTGCCCGATCCCGTCCCCGAGCAGCGCGAGCCGCCGCTGCACGAGGTAGGTGCCGACGATGGGGGCCGTGGCGCCGACGAGAAGAGCAGCCAGCAGGGCCCGCTGCATGAGAGGAGAACTCAGCAGGTCGATCATTCGTCGTCTCCGATCAGGTCGAACTCGAGTGCGCCGGTCGTCTCCTCGGGTGCCGGGTGCCCATGCGTGTGCTCGTGGAAGGGGCCGGCGTGCTCGGTGCGCGCCGGCGGCGGTGGCCCGTCGTGAACCACCCGACCGTGCCGCAGCACGACGGCCCGGTCGAGCATGGCTTGGAATGCCTCGGTCTCGTGCAGCACGGCCACGACGGCGGTACCTGTGCGGCGCATCGCGTCGATCGCATCGACGAAGGCGTCGATCGTGCCGAGGTCGATCCCGGTCGTCGGCTCGTCGAGCAGCAGCAGGTCGGGCTCGCGCACCAGCGCCCGGGCGATCAACACCCGCTGGTGCTGGCCTCCGGACATCTCCTGCACCGGCTGGCGGGCCCGGTCGGCCATGCCCATCCGCTCGAGGGCGGCCATGGCGCGCTCGGGTGAGGCGCGGCGCCAGTGCCCGGGCGACAGCAGCCCGGCGCGCACCACCTCGAGGGCGGTGGCCGGGACGCCGGTATGGGCGGGTTTGCGTTGCGGCACGTAGCCGATGCGCGGCCACGGCGTGGCGCGTCCGAGGGGTTCCCCGAACAGTCGGACTCGGCCGGCGGCAACGGGGATGATCCCGAGCGAGGCCCGCACCAGCGTGGACTTGCCGGATCCGTTCGCGCCGAGCAGGGCGACGACCTCACCGGGCTGCACCTGGAACGAGACACCGTGGAGGATGCGCAGCCCGCCGAGCACGACGTCGATCGCCTCCGTGCGCAGCACCGGCTCGGTGGTGGTCATGAGTTCAGCCTTCCATGGTGAGTCGGGGGATCGGCCGACCGCGGTCACGAGCATCCCAGCCCGTCGCGCAGGGTGGTGAGGTTGCGTTCGGCGGCGGAGATGTAGTCGCCGCCGGAGGGTGCGCCGAGGATCACCGACAGCTCTGCCGTCTTGAGGTTGAGGGAACCGGCGATGACGTCGGCGATCTTCGCGTTCGAGGTATCCGCGGAGAAGATCGTGGGCACCCTCTCGGCGGCCGCGATCTTCTCGACCTCGACGATCCGCGCCGGTGACGGCTCGGTGTCCTCGTCGACCCCGGACACGCCGACCTGCTTCAGCTGGTACTGGTCCGCGAGGTATCCGAATGCGGGGTGGGTGACGACGAGGGTGCGAGAGGTGCAGTGGGCGAGCCCGGATCGGTAGTCGCTGTCCAGTTTCTCGAGCCGGCCGTCCAGCGTCGCGGCATTGGCCGTGTAGGTGTCCTTGCCCGCGGGGTCGAGAGTGCCCAGCCGGGCGGCGACGGCGTCCGCGAGCTTCACCAGGTTGGCCGGGTCGAGCCACACATGCGGGTCGATGCCCCCCGCGGTCGCCTGGCTGGCGGCTCCGTCGACGGCCGGGCGAGTCGTGATCAGGCTCGCGACGTCGATCGAGGCCTTGGGGGGCGCGGCCTTGACGCCGTCGTCGACCGCGGCGGCCAGCGTGCGGACGTAGACGACCAGGTCGCTCCGGCCGAGGGTGGTGACCTGCTGCGGCGACAGTTCGTAGCCGTGCGCCTCCGCTCCGGCGGGAACGAGCGTGTCGACCGCCACGCGGTCGCCGCCCACCTGCCCGATGACCCACGAGAGCGGGTAGAGCTCGCCGACGGCGCGCACGGACGCGGAGCCGGAGCTCGGCGAGGTGCCGCATCCGGCGAGGACCAGCGACACGACGGTGAGGGGAACCGCCCACAGCAGCTTCTTCATGAGAACGATTCTCGTTATTGATGAGAATGATTGTCAAGTTCATGGACGCATTCCCAGCTCGTGCCCGGCGTCGTTGCTGGTTCGGGGGATCAGGGCCGGGGCCCGGACGCCGGGGAGGCCGCACGCTCGGGGCAGAGCCAGGCCGGGCCGGGATCCATCCACGTGGCCCCCGCTGACGGCCCGTCCGGGCCGCGGAATCACTGGGCCGGACGCGGGGCAGTTATCCACAGGCTGTGCACGCCGTGGGGAAAACTACACCGGTGTAACTCTCCGCCCCTCGTGCGGTAGACCCCGGTCGCCGTCTCCGCTGCTACTTGGGTGCCGGTGGTGCGGTGCTGGTGGTGTCGCGCCGGGGGCGCGTCGGCTCCCGGCAACTCGCCGTCGTGCGGTCGTCGGTCGTGCCGGTTGCGGTCGTGCCGGTTGCGGTCGTGCGGTCGTGCCGGCTTCCGTCGTGCGGTCGTGCCGGTGTGGCGGACGATTGTTGACCGGACCAGAGTGCTCGCATCGGTTGAGGGGCGCCGCTGCGGCCCTGCGGCTGGCGTTCTCGACGGTGCTGCTGGCGATCTCTGCCGAGTTGCTGGCGATCGCTGCTGATTCGGTGTCGTTTCGCCAGCCGGAGCGGAGATCGCCAGCCGTTCGGACGTCCACCGTCGTTTTCGCCAGCCGGAGCAGAGATCGCCAGCCGTTCGGACGCCCACCGTCGTTTTCGCCAGCCGGAGCAGAGCTCGCCAGCCGTTCGATCGCCGCCCGTTCGGACGCCGGCCGTTCGGACGCCGGCCGTTC
>DAIESZ010000116.1 GCA_027346035.1 Propionibacteriaceae bacterium | reverse complement strand
CGTCCTCGACGAGCAGAGTCTCGCGACGATCCTCGATTCGGCGTTCAGCACCGCGTCATTCGACCTCGTGCTCGACCGGTGGCTGTTCCCCGCCCTGCGCGAGGTGGGTCTGGCCTGGGAGCGCGGCAGCCTCGACGTATCGGCCGAACACCTGGTCAGCGCCGCGGTGATGCGCCGACTCTCAGCCCTCTACGACGCCGCAGGCGTCGCCCCCACCGCGCCGCGCGTGCTCGTCGGCCTGCCCCCGGGCTCGGAGCATGAGATCCCCCCACTCGCGTTCGCCATCGCTGCCCGCCGCGCCGGCCTCGGCTCGGTCTACCTCGGCCCCAACCTGCCTGCCGACTCATGGGTGAACGCGGCGAGCAGCCCCGAGGTCCGGGCGGTCGTGGTGTCCGTGCGCACCCACGACGACCTGGACGCCGCGGGCGGCGTGGCTCGCGCCGTCCACAAGGCAAGGCCCGACGTCCGGATCGCGATCGGCGGCCCGGCCGCGGGACCGGTGGACGAGCACACCGTCACGCTCACCGGCACCGTGCCCGAATCGGCGCGGCTACTGGCCGATCTGGTCAGGTAGCTGGGCGGCCGGATGCGGGGGCTCAAGCGTCCCGTCCTCGTTGACCGGGTCGTGTGGCGTCGAGGATCTGAGGGCCCGGATCAGTGCGGAATGGGTGCGCCGTACAAACTCGGTCGCTCGGATGCGAACTGGGACTGCCGCGTCGCCCACTGCGTCGACATGGCCGGCCACCTCGGCGTCAGCGACGCCCACGCCGGCAGCGCCGTGCCGGTTCTGACCGCCCCGACCACCAGCACCGTGCTCGCCACCACCGGCCAGGGCCTACCTGAACACGACATGGACCGACCCGCGCCTACTGCCGGAAAAGAACAAGAGCCCCGGCCGATTGCCGAGGCTCTGAACGACATCGTGAGTCACTCCTGAACGATGACTCGACTCATCACACTCGTGGAGCTAAGGGGATTCGAACCCCTGACCTTCTCATTGCGAACGAGACGCGCTACCAACTGCGCCATAGCCCCAGCGCCGGCGAACCAGCGGCTTCGAGGTTAGCACCCGGGGACGCCGGAACGGAAACCGTTACTGCCCCACGGCCCGCTGGTCGCGGGCGCCCTCGGCGGAGCTGTCGGCGTCCGTCACGACCGGCACGGGCACCTCGGCGATCGGCGGCGCACCCATCGGCGCGACCGGGGCCGACAGGTCGATCGTGCGCACGGTGCGGGGCACGAGCGGCTTGGTCATGTAGGTGGGTTCGACGACCGGGATGGGATCCCACAGCGAGCTGGTCGTCCTCTGTACGGGCACGCTCAGCTCGATGCTCACCTCGGTCGACTCGCCGCTCGCCATGGGGAACGACAGCGCGATCGTGTCGCTCTCCCACCGGGCGTTGAAGTCGGCGAGGCGGGCGGCGAGCGCGCGGTCCATCACCCGCACGCTGAACCGGGCGACGAACAGCGAGATCAGCAGCAGCCCGGCCGGCACGAAACCCGCCCACCATGGCAGCCACACGACGAACGGCGACACGGCCGCCGTGATCACGGTGATGATCGACAGGGCGATGAGCAGCCGGCGCCGGCGGACCGTGGCCAGGCGCGCGGTGCGGCGGATGTCGCGCAGGGCGGCCCGGCGGGTGAACGGGGTGGACACGTCGACGTCGGGCTCGATCACGTCGGCCACCGACGATCGGCGCACCACGGTCATCGCCCGGGTGAGCGGCTCGGAGGGATCGGCGAGGTCGGCTGGGTCGACGTGGTCCCGGGTGGTGAACCAGGGAACCAGGTAGGCCAACCACACGACGACGATGGCGGCGAAGATGAGTCCGGCGGGTTCCACACGGACACGCTAAGCTGCGCCACCGCGGACGCCGCGCAGACACCCCGCGCGGGGTCCGGATCCGCCGCGGAAACCTCCGAATCCGCAGGCAACAGGGGCCCGCACCTGCAGCCACGCCAGGAAACCGGCGAGTCGCCTGCAGATCGGGAGAGCCCGAGCGACGACCACGTCCGGACCTCAGGACACGAAGTCCGATTCGTCCCACACGTCGCCGGACGCCGCGGACGCCGAGGGTTCGGCCTCGCGCCAGTCGCCGGAGCGTCCACCCGACTTCGCGGTCACCCGCACGTCGGTGATCCGGGCGTGCTTGTCGACGGCCTTGACCATGTCGATCAGCGCCAGGGCGGCGGTGGACACGGCGGTGAGCGCCTCCATCTCGACGCCGGTGGAGTAGGTGGTGCGCACCGTCGCGCGGATCTCGACCCCCTGGTCGTGCACGTGCAGGTTCACGTCGACGCCGCTCAATGGCAGCGGGTGGCACAACGGGATGATGTCGGGCGTCTTCTTGGCGCCCATGATCCCGGCGATCCGGGCGACGGCCAGCGCGTCGCCCTTGGGGATCGACCCGTCACGCAGCAGCGCCACGCACTCGGTGCTCAGCAGCACCGTGCCCGCCGCCGACGCCAGCCGCACCGACGGTTGTTTGTCGCCGATGTCCACCATGTGCGCCTCACCGGACGCCGTCAGGTGCGTCAGCTGCACCTGGGGTTGGTCGTCGATGAGGTCGTCGTCGAACTCACCCATGGCTCGCCTTCCCTTCCGGACCGGCCGCGGCCGGGTCGTGATCAGTCGTGGTCGAGCATCCAGCAGTGGACCAGGTCGCCGGCGGCCACCTTCTCGACCTCCGGCGGCAGCAGCACGAGCGCGTTGGCCCTGGCCAGGTCGCCGAGCAGGTGCGAACCGTGCCCGCCGACCAGCTGCACGAAGCGGCGTCCGTTGTCGTTGCGGACGATCCCCCGGCCGAACTGCAGCTTGCCCTTGGTCGAGCGCATGATCGACTCGGCCACGCAGCGCACCGGCGGGTTGTTCACCTGTTCGATGCCCATCAGCCTGCGGATGACCGGCAGCACGAACGCCTCGAACGACACGTAGGCGCTCACCGGGTTGCCCGGCAGCATGATCACCGGCACCTTGTCCTCGCCGATCAGCCCGAATCCCTGCGGCTTGCCGGGCTGGATGGCCACGTCGGCGAAGTCGGTGAGTCCCATGCCGGGCATCACCTGCTTGACGACGTCGGCGTCCCCCTCGCTGATGCCGCCGGTGGTGATGATCAGGTCGGCGCGGATCAGTTGGTCGGTGACGATGTCGCGCAGCCGGTCGGGATCGTCGCTGTGCGCGGGCACGCGGTAGACCAGCGCCCCGGCCGCCTTGGCCGCGGCCGCTATGAGGTCGAGGTTCGCGTCGTAGATCTGCGCCGGGTTGGTGAGCGGACGCCCCGGCTCGACGAGTTCGGCGCCGGTGCTGATCACCACGACCCGGGGGTGCGGCCGCGCCAGCACCTTGTCGACACCGACCCCGGCGAGCAGGCCGATCAGCCGGGAGTCGACCACCTGCCCCTGACGGGCCAGCACGTCACCGTCGGCGACGTCGCTACCGAGCGGACGCACGTTCGCACCCTCGTCGATCGGGACGTACACTCGCACGGCCCCTGCGCCACGGTCGGTGACCTCGAACGGCAGCACGGCGTCCGCGCCGAGAGGCATCGGCGCACCGGCCATGATCCGCACCGCCTCGCGGGGACCCATCTGCAGAGCGGTGGCGTCCCCGGCGTAGAGGGTGCCGATCACCCGCAGCGTGATCGGGTCGGCGACCCGGGCCCGGGACACGTCGATCGCCCGCACCGCGTAACCGTCGACCTGGGCGTTGTCGAAGCGCGGCAGGTTCATGTCCGAGGTGATGTCCTCGCACAACGCCAGCCCCCACGCGTCGTAGAGGGACATGCCGAACGCGATGAGCGGCTCCACCTGACTCAGCAGCCGGTCACGGTGCTCGGCCATCGGACGCAGCGACTCGTCGCCGGCGTCGGGAACGTAGGTGAATTCCTGCGGGGGTGCCTCCGGCTCGACCTCCGGCAGGGACTTGCGGCGTCGGAATATCGGCATGGCTCTTACCATAGGCGCATGAGCGCGACGTCCCCCGGTGCCGCCCCGGGGGGCGACGTCCGGGAGGCCAAGGCCGAACTGCGGGCCAGGATACGCCGGGCGCGCGCGGCGCGGGGAGTCGTGCGGCGACGCGAGGCGGACGCCGCCCGCACCGCCCTGCTGCTTCGGGCCATCGAGCCCTCGGCCTGCGTCGCGTGCTACCTGTCCACCGGTGACGAACCCGGCACGCTCGACCTCGTCGACCGGCTGTTCGCCCGGGGCAATCGAGTGCTCGTGCCCCTGCTCGCCGGGCGTCATGACCCGGCCTGGGCCCGGTATCGGGGACGCGACGGGCTGCGGCCCGGGTTGTGGGGTATCCCCGAGCCCGCTGGGCCGGGGACCCGGGGGGGAGGGGCCGACGGACGTGCCGAGGGCAGCGGCGGTGACGTCGGAAATACCGGGGGCGTCGGGACTCACGGAAGCGCCGAGCCCGTGGGTCCGTGGGCCGGGGGCGTCGGGGGCGCAGGTGGCGGCGGGGCCGACCTGAGTGCCGGGTGCGCCGCCTCTGGCGGAGTCAGTGGGATTGCCGGGGGCGGCGGGGCCGACCTGAGTGCCGGGCGCGCCGTCTCTGGCGGAGTCAGCGGGATTGCCGGGGCCGGCGCCTCCATCCGCTCACGTGGGCTGATCGAGGAGGTTCCCTTGTCGAAGGCCGATCTCGTGCTCTGCTCAGGCCTGGCCGCGACACGCGACGGACGCCGTCTGGGCGTCGGCGGAGGCTGGTACGACCGAGCCCTGCGCGCCGCGCGTCCCGGCGTCCCGGCATGGATCCTGCTCGACGACGCCGACATCGTCGACGACCTGCCCACCGAACCGCACGACCGTCGGGTCGATGCCATCGTCACCCAGTCGCGGATCACCCCGACCCGGCGACAGGAACCCTCCACCCGTGGAGGCCTGGTCTGAAGCGCCGCGCGTGGCCGCCGATCCCACCCGGATCGCCCTGCGTAGCCACCCCCGACGGGCAGCCGGCGATCCCTGCGCACCCTTCGTGAACGGCCGGCGACGGCTGCCCACCGTTCGTGATCGGCCGGCGATCTCTGCCCACCCTTCGTGAACGGCTGGCGATCTCTGCTCTTGCTGGCGAAAACAACGCCCAAACGGCAGACTTCGCCAGCAACTCGGCAGTGATCGCCAGCACAAGCGTCGATATCGCCAGCCGTCCCTCGGGCCCACACGCGCGACGCCGGGCCCCCACCCCGGGACGCCGGCCCCGGCTGCGCCGCACGCAGGTCCTCCGCCCCGCCTGACGCCGGCCCCAGCTCCGCCGCACGCCGGACCCCCACCCCGGGGATGCCGGGCCGGCCGCCCTGGCCGTGTGACCCGTCTCATGGGAACATCCGCGGTCACCCGTCTCGTGGGAACATCCGGGCGATTTCCGCTGTTGAGTTGGCGGGTCGTACCCTAACGGGTAGCCCGTGAATCCGTCCGTGACATGTCGAGTGAGGTGCCGATGCCCACCTACCAATACCGTTGCACCGAGTGTGGCAATGAGCTCGAGGTCGTGCAGAAGTTCACCGACCCCGTACTGACGCACTGCGAGGCGTGCAACGGCGCGCTGCGCAAGGTGTACAACCCGGTGGGCGTCGTGTTCAAGGGGTCCGGCTTCTACGCAACCGACAACCGCAGTTCGTCTCGCGCGAAGACCGCCGGCGCGAAGAAGGACGCCTCGACCTCGTCCTCGACCGAGTCGTCCTCGGGCTCGACGACCTCCCCCACGGCGTCGTCGGGCAGCTCGGAGCGCGCCGCGTCCTGACCCGAGCGGCGACCAGGTCGACCGTTGTCCACAGGTCCACCGGCACAGGTACCAACCACCTCCGAGGTGTGCACACACCTCACCCGTGATCGTCACGTCCGCACAATCGGGACGTGACGATCAGTTCATTGCGGCGCTCCCTCGCGCGCGCCGTCTCGTGGCACCGGCGGACGCTGGCCTCAATCTTCGCGGGGATCGCCATGCTCTGCCTCGTGGCGGTCGCGTCGCCCCCCGAACCCGCGACGACGATGGTCATGGTCGCGGCCCGCGACCTCACCGCCGGCAGCGTCCTCACCACCGACGACCTTGCTGGCCGCCGCTACCCCGTTGCGCTGGTGCCCGCGCGAGCCCTCACCCTCACCGCGGACGCCGCAGGGCGCACGCTCAGCGCCGCTCTCTCGGCAGGGACGCCGCTCACGGCCAGCAACCTGTCCGGGGCGAGTTCTCTGGCCGCTCCCGGAGAGCGCCTGGTCCCCTTCCGCCTCGCGGACGCCGCCCTCCTCGCCCTCGTGAGTGTCGGCGACCTGGTGACAGTGGTCGCCACCGCCGGCGACGGATCCGTCGTCACCGTGGCCGAGCGGGTGAGGGTCGCGGCACTCCCGACCGAGGCGTCCGGGGACGGATTCCTCGACTCCGGCGGCACGGGGGCGGTGGTCGTGGTCAGTTGCCCGCCGAAGACCGCGGTGGCTCTTGCCGGGTGGGCTGCCACCTCGGCGCTGGGCATCGCGATCGGATAGGTCATGCCGAGGGACGCCGCGCCCACCGATGCGACCGCCCTCCCGCCCAGGCCTGACACCCAGCGCCCAGGCGCGCCAGTCGGGCCGGCAAGCGGCAACGGGCCCCA
>DAIESZ010000100.1 GCA_027346035.1 Propionibacteriaceae bacterium | reverse complement strand
CGAATCGGCAGCCTCCGGCGCAGGAGGGAGCTGTGCCACCATGACCAGCCCGAATCCGGTGTTCATCGTGTCCGGCGACCACGGACGGTTCGACCAGCGGCTGATGTTCGCCCGGCCCGAGGCCGTGTACCCCCGCCACTGGGAACACGATGACCCGATCGATCACGTTCCCGCCCACTGCGGCCGCGACGAGGACGTCGACTACCACGCTGAGGGGTTGGGGGCGCCCGGCGCGCCCGATCGGATCGTCGAACGGGAGTGCGGGTTGTACGATCTCGAGCACGACCCCGAGGAACTCACGAACGTCGTCGACGATCCCGCGGACGCGGACGCGCTGCAGCAGCCGCACGCGCAGCTCGCTCGGTTGCAGGGTGACGTCGACGACCATCGGTATGAGGGTCCGGGCAGCACCCGTCCTGACTGGAACCCCGAGTCGTTGCAGCATCATTCCGGAGCGGAGGGACGATGAGCGGAGCGGAGTCGGCGCGCGCCGTGCGGGAACCCGCGCTGCGGCGTCCGTTCGCGTTGATGACCAAGCCGACCGGGGCCGCGTGCAATCTCGACTGCTCGTACTGCTTCTTCCTGTCGAAAGAGGTGCTGTGGGGTGAGAGCGACCAGCGGATGTCCCACGACACGCTGCACGCCTACCTGTCCTCCTACCTCGACGCGCAACCCGACGGGCCCGTGACGATCGCCTGGCAGGGCGGCGAACCCACCCTGCGCGGACTCGACTTCTTCCGCGAAGCGGTTCGCCTCGCCACCGAACTCGCCCGCCCCCGCCAGCAGGTCGAGCACGCCATCCAGACCAACGCCACCCTCATCGACGACTCCTGGGGCGAATTCCTCGCCGAGAACAAGTTCCTCGTCGGCGTCAGCATCGACGGGCCGAAGCACCTGCACGACACCTACCGGGTGAACAAGGCCGGACGCGGCAGCCACGACCAGGTGATCCGCGGCTGGAACGTCCTGCAACGCCACGGCGTCGACACGAACATCCTGTGCACCGTCAACGCCGCCAACGCCGACCACCCGCTCGAGGTGTACCGGCACTTCCGCGACGACCTCGGCGCGAAATTCCTGCAGTTCATTCCGGTCGTCGAACGCGTCGTCGCCGGCCAGGAGCACCTCGCCGAGGCCGGCTACAAAGACACCGACGGACACCACGTGCTCTACCGGCAGCAGGGCGAGGGAGTCACCTCCCGCACCGTCCGCCCCGACCAGTGGGGCCGGTTCATGACGGCGATCTTCGACGAATGGATCACCCGCGACGTCGGCGAGGTGTTCATCCAGCACGTCGACGTCACCCTCGGCGCCCTGTTCGGCCAATACTCCCTGTGCGTCCACGCCCCCGAATGCGGCAACGCCCTCGCGATGGAACACAACGGCGACGTGTACTCCTGCGACCACTACGTCGAACCCGACTACAAACTCGGCAACATCCACCACGACCGGTTCCCCGACCTGCTCGACTCGCCGAAGCAGCGCCAGTTCGGACGCGACAAACGCACCCAACTCCCCCACCAGTGCCTCCAATGCCCCGTCCGCTGGGCCTGCAACGGCGGCTGCCCCAAGGACCGCTTCGCCACCACCCGCGACGGCGAACCGGGCCTCAACTACCTGTGCCAGGGCTACTACACGATGTTCACCCACATGCAACCCGCCATCGAAGCCATGGGCCACCTGCTCCAGGCCGGACGACCCGCCAGCGACATCATGGAACGCCCCCATACCACCTCAGCCGGCACCTGAGCCGGGCGACCGCAGACAGCCGCTACGGAGCAGGAACCGCCCGGCCCGCGCGATGGCCGCGGTTCTCGGCGGGTGGGGCGGTCGATCCGCGGGCGACGAACACCGGGATCGGTGCCGAGATGTCGTCCGCGGGTCCGCCGTCGATCACACGGAGCAGAACCTGGGCCGCGAGTTCGCCGAGCTCCCTGACGTCGTGGCTCATCGCCGACAGGGGTGGGATGGTCAATCGGCAACTCGTCGAATCGTCCCAGGCCAGGATCGACAGGTCGGTGGGCACGTCCAGCCCGCTGCCGACGGCTGCCTCCAGCCCCGCCACGGCCATCACGTCGTTGTCGTAGACGATCGCGGTCGGCCGGTCGGCGTGGCGGAGGAGTTCCAGCGTCCCCGCGACGCCGCTGGCCGGTGAGTAGTCACCGACGACCGTGCGCGCGGTTCCTCCGATCGCGGCCATCGCGGTGAGGAAAGCCCGATCCCGCGTCCGGGTGTGCGCGTACTGCCGGGGACCCGACACGCGTCCGATGACCCGGTGGCCGAGACCCACCAGATGCTCGATCGCGTGCGCCATCGCCGTCTGGTTGTCCACCCGCACCACCGCCCCGCCCGTGGGCGTGACCGGCTGACCCATGGTGACGTGCGGCATCCCGAGGCCGGTCAGCACCGACGCCCGGGGGTCGGCGGTCGTCAGGTCGCTGATGACGATGCCCGCGACGGCCCCGGAGGAGGCCCAACGCCGATAGGTCGCCAGCACGTCCCGGGGCGTCGGCACCGTCTGCATCAGCACCCGCATCCCCCGCGGGTGCAGCACATCCTCAAGGCCCGCGATGACCTCGCCGTAGAACGGGTCGACACCGGTGGGCGATCGGAGGAACGCCATGCCGATTGCGGCGGGTTCACTGCGAGGGCTGGTCATGGATGAAGTATGGGTCGCCGAGGATCTACCGCCGCAGCAGGTCGTTCGCGGAGCGCAGCACCAGCGGATCCAGGAACGCCGCCGGATCGACCTCGACCGCGGACCGGACCGTGAACGTCGTCCGCTCGCCCGCGCCCAGGCTGACCAATACCGAGTCGACGCTGGCCAGCGGGTCCACTCGGTCGACGGCGAGGAAGACGTCGCGGAGATACGAGCCGGCCGTCACCTCCACCTGATAGCCGCCGGCGTCGCGGACCGCCGTCGCCCGCGCGGCGTCCGGGTCGAGTTGCTGGTGCACCACGTCGGCGGGGTTGAACACCGTGGCGCCGAACCCGTCGACCAGTACCTGCAGGATCTCCCGACCTGCGTCGGCCACGTCGGAGACCTCCCGGGGAATCGGCAGGGTCGCGGTGCCCCGTGCCGGCACCGACACCTCGACGTCGGCCTCCGCGGACACGGCCCCGTCGAAGCGGACGCGCCGAACGCGTGCGATGCCGTCGAACGGCACCGACGTGTCGTTCACCAGGACCAACGCCGGCGAGCCGTCCCGCGGCTGCACCGTGACCAGCCGCGGCGAGTAGGCGTCGCGCATCGCGAACCAGAGCGGCTTGCGGTGCTCGTCGAAGTCGACCGCCGCCCAGGAGATGACCGGCCAGTCGTCGTTCAGCTGCCACAGGACGACCCCCGTGTTGTGCGGGGTCAGCGAGCGGAAGTGCTCCACGCCGAACCGGATCGCCTGCGCCTGATTGAGCTGGGTCGCCCAGTGCCAGTCCTCGATCGTCGCCGGAGCCGGCAGGTGCGGCGCCATGCCGACCTCGAGCTTGTGGTTGCCCTGGCGGGCCTTCTGGTGAACGAGCATCTCGTGGCCGTAGGGATCCAGCGGCTCGTCGTGGACGACCCGGCTGAGCGTCGACCACGCCGGCGGGCCCTGGAACCCGAATTCACTGACGAACCGCGGGGAGTAGTCGCGGTAGACGGTGTAGTCGCGCTCGTTCCAGACGTCCCAGATGTGCATGGTGCCGTTGCGCTGGTCGTTGGGGTGGGCGTAGTCGACGAACGAGAACGGGCTCGCGGGCGAGTAGGGCCTGGTCGGGTCGAGTTCCCCGATCAGCCGCGGCAGGAGTTCCCGGTAGTAGGTGTCGCCCCATCCGCGTCC
>DAIESZ010000060.1 GCA_027346035.1 Propionibacteriaceae bacterium | reverse complement strand
AGGGCTCCAGATCAACCCGCTCAACGCTGTCCTGGCGCTCGGACTGTTCGCGGCCGCGGGCGCGGTGGGCCTGAACCTTCACCGCAAGGCTGGTCGCACCTGACAGGCGACCCTGCTCATCAACGGTGTGGGAGCCAGCAGCGAGACAACGATCGTCACCCCGGCCGGGGATCCCGGTCGCGGTGACGATCGGCGCTGCCAGGGGAGATCTCATGCCCCATCCCGTGGCGGCGTCCCTCCGGCATGGGCCACGCCGGACGACCCTCGTGGCCCGGCATCGATCATCGCTCTCCCGGCGGCGGACTGGTAGGTCACATCGCGCCTCACCGGGCCCCGTGGCGCAATCCTGGCTCACTCGCGTGGTCCAGATGACGGAACGCCGGGTTGACGCGCCCGGATTATTCACGAACACTCTCCGTATGCATCCGAACCTGCCTGTGCTCGCCTCCGGCGATGCCCTGCTGCTGGTCCGTCGCGTGCACGTCGACTTTCTGCGAATGCACATCTGCGGCTGTTGATGCCGCCACGGCCTCCCATGGCCGCCCGTCGCCCCTGAACGGGGCTTGACGGAAACTCCTGCTCGCCGCACCGGCACTCGTGTGTCTCCGTGCCCCTGATCCGCCGTCCCATCGCTTGGTCGGCTCGCATCCGGATCCCTGTCGTGGATCCGTCGCAGGAAGTCATACCCGATGACCACAGCACCGCCGTATCCCCTGCCGCTCCCTACCCTGCTGCTGCAGGTGCATCCCCACCTCGTCGTGGCCGGCGCCCTCGTCGGACTGCTCGTGGGGCTCACCGGCATGGGTGGGGGAGCGCTGCTCACCCCCATCCTCGTTCTCGTGTTCCGCGTGCCGCCCCTCGCGGCCGTGTCGAGTGACCTGCTGGCCAGCCTGGTCATGAAGCCCTTCGGGGCTGCGGTGCACCTGGCCCGGGGCACGGTGAACAAGCCGGTGCTCGGCTGGCTGGTTGCCGGGTCGGTGCCCGCCGCGGTCGCCGGATCGGTGGCCATCGGGCTCCTCGGGCACGGCGCCCACGGTTCGACGGTGCAGTCGGTGATCACGGTCATCATCGCCATCGCCCTCATCGCGTCGGTGGGTGCGACCCTCGTGCGGCTGTGGCATGAGCGTCGCGGCTCCGACCACCCTCCGCTCGTGGTCCGGCCGGGTCTCACGATCGCCATCGGGGCCGTGGGCGGCCTCGCGGTCGGCCTCACCTCGGTCGGCGCCGGCACCCTGATCATCGCGATGCTGGTGCTGTGCTATCCGCGGCTCAGCCCGCGCGAACTGGTGGGGACGGACATCGTGCAGGCCATCCCACTCGTCGCCTCCGCGACCCTGGGGCATCTGCTCTTCGGAGACGTTCGACTGACGCTCACCGCGTCGCTGCTGATCGGCGCCATCCCCGCTGTGCTCCTCGGCGCCCGCTTCTCGGCGGTCGCCTCACCACGAGTGTCGCGCCCGGTCATGGCGGCCGTGCTCGTCGGCTCGGCCCTGGCCCTGCTGCACGCGCCGACGCCGTCCCTGTGGGCTGGTGCGGCCCTGTCCGCCGCCCTGGTGGGAGTGCTGGGACGCCGCCCTGCCATGGCGACCGCCGCCGCGTCGTCGTGATTCATCCTTCATCCGTCCACCACCTTCCCCAGCCTGAGGAGACTCCATGACCACCGACACCGCCCAGGACGCCGACACCGAGGGTCGCGCCCGCGTGCGTCCACCGCGGGCCGGCCAGTCGAACGGCCAGTGGCTCGTCGACGGCACCGCGCCGCTCAACGCCGCAGAGGAACTCAAGGCGGTGGGTCCCGTGCTCGAGGTGCGGGATCGGATCGAGAGGATCTACGCCCGCACGGGGTTCGACTCGATCGACGCCGACGACCTGCACAACCGGTTCAAGTGGATGGGCATCTACACCCAGCGGCGCCCCGGGATCGACGGCGGTCAGACGGCGACACTCAGCCCCGAGGAGCTCGAGGACCGCTACCTCATGATGCGGGTGCGCATCGACGGCGGCGCGTTGTCGACCGAGCAGCTGCGGGTGATCGGCGCCATCTCGGTCGACTTCGCCCGGGGAACCGCCGACATCAGCGACCGGCAGAACATCCAGCTGCACTGGGTGGAGATCGAATCGGTGCCCGAGATCTGGCGTCGACTCGAGTCCGTGGGGCTGTCGTCCCTCGAGGCGTGCGGCGACTGCCCCCGCGTGATCCTCGGCAGCCCGGTCGCGGGCATCGCCGCGGACGAGATCATCGACCCGACCCCGGTGATCGAGCGCATCCAGCAGCGATTCCTCGGGGACCCGACCCTGGCGAACCTGCCCCGCAAGTTCAAGAGCGCGATCACCGGGCACCCGAGCCTCGACGTCGTGCACGAGATCAACGACATCTCGCTGGTCGGCGTCGTCCACCCGGAGCTGGGAGCGGGTTACGACCTGTGGGTCGGAGGCGGACTGTCGACAGCTCCGCGGCTGGCCGAGCGGCTCGGCGCGTTCGTCACCGAGGAGCAGGCCCCCGAGGTGTGGCACGGGGTGGTGCAGATCTTCCGCGACTACGGATTCCGCCGGTTGCGCAACAAGGCGCGGCTCAAGTTTCTGCTTGCGGAGTGGGGCCCGGAGAGGTTCCGCGAGGTGCTCGAGACCGAATACCTCGGCTACCCGCTGCCCGACGGGCCCGCCCCCGAGCCCGCCCGCAGCCCGGGGGACCACATCGGCGTCCACCAGCAGAAGGACGGCCGCTTCTACCTCGGGGCCGCCCCGGTCGTCGGACGTCTCACTGGTCAGGCGTTGATCGACATCGCCGACCTGGCCGAGAGCGTGGGTTCCCGGCGGGTGAGGCTGACTCCCCATCAGAAGCTGCTGGTGCTCGACGTGGACGGCGACCTGGTCGACTCGGCCAGCCGCGGATTGGAGGGGCTCGGGCTGAGCGTCACGCCGTCCCCGTTCCGTCGCGCGACCATCGCCTGCACCGGTATCGAGTTCTGCAAGCTCGCGATCGTCGAGACCAAGGCCAACGCGGCCACCGCGATCGCCGAACTCGAGCGACGCCTCGCCGGGGTCGAGATCGACCCGCCGATCAGCCTGCACGTCAACGGCTGCCCCAACTCGTGCGCCCGGATCCAGACCGCCGACATCGGGCTCAAGGGCCAGATGATCACGGTCGACGGCGTGCGACAGCCGGGGTTCCAGGTGCATCTCGGCGGCGGGCTCGCCTCGTCCGAACGCGAGGACGCCGGTCTCGGCATCACCGTGCGCGGGCTGAAGGTCACCGCCGAACAACTTCCCGACTATGTGGAGCGCGTCGTCCGACGGTTCCTCGACCAGCGCATCGACGGCGAGACGTTCGCCCTGTGGGCGCACCGCGCAGACGAAGGAGACCTCCAGTGACGACCACTCCCGACACCGCCGCCCGATCGCGTCGCAACTCCGACGAGTTGCGAGCCCTGGCCGAGACCGGAGCCCGATACCTGCGCGACGCGGACGCCTACGTCGTCGCCGCGTGGGCCGCCGAGAACTTCCCCGGCACCCTCGCGGTGGCCTGCTCGATGGCCGACTCGGTGCTGCCGCACGTGATCAGCCGGTTCGCGCCGGGCGTCGACGTGCTGTTCCTCGACACCGGCTACCACTTCCCCGAGACGCTCGGCACCCGTGACGTCGTCGCGGCGACCCTTCCGGTCACCGTCGTCGACGTGCGGCCGATGCTCACCGTGGCCGAGCAGGACGCCGAGTACGGCGAACGGCTCTATGATCGCGACCCCGCGGCCTGCTGCCGGATGCGCAAGGTCGAGCCGCTCGCTGGGGCGCTCCAGGGCTACGAGGCGTGGGTCACCGGCGTCCGGCGCGAGGAGTCACCGACCCGCGCGGACGCGCCCGTCGTGACGTTCGACGAGCGGCACGGCCTGGTGAAGATCAATCCCCTCGTCGCGTGGACCTTCGACGAACTCGTCGGCTACTCGGAGCGACACCGGCTGCCGGTGAACCTGCTGATGCTCGACGGGTACCCGAGCATCGGCTGCGCGCCGTGCACGCGTCCCGTCGCCCCCGGAGAAGACCCCCGAAGCGGCCGGTGGGCCGGCTTCGCCAAGACCGAATGCGGGATCCACCTATGAGCACCGACCTGATCGCACCCGGCGCCGTGTCGGCCGACACCGTGTCCGCCACCGCCACATCGGACGCAGACCGGCGTCCCGGACCCGACGTGGCCGCCCTCACCCAGCTCGACTTGCTCGAGGCGGAGGGCATCGCCGTGATCCGCGAGATCGTCGGCGAGAGCCGGCGTCCGGTGCTGCTGTTCAGCGGCGGCAAGGACTCGGTCGTCATGCTGCACCTGGCCACCAAGGCGTTCTGGCCCGCGCCGATCCCATTCCCGGTGCTGCACGTCGCCAGCGTCC
>DAIESZ010000052.1 GCA_027346035.1 Propionibacteriaceae bacterium | reverse complement strand
CAACGTGACGACGCACACGCGCACCGAACTGTCCGAGCAGGAAGCGATGGAGCGCCTCGCGGCATACAGCTACCTCGCGCGCCTGCTCGACCAGTGCGAGACAGCGAGCGCCGACGCGGAGGAATCGGACCGATGACCGCGACGCCGCAACTACAAACTTGAACCGACTGTGAGGAGCCAGTTCATCCACGCCACGCCGCCCCCGGCGAGGACGGCGGCGCCGACCGCGACGAGCACTCCGATGCGGCCCTTGCTGGCTGTGGCGTAGTTGCCGTGGGCTGTCGCGATGGCCCAGACGATTGCAGAGACGATCAGCATGAGGACGGCGACGATGAGGATGAACGTCAGGAGCGCGCCGACGACGGCGCGGAGGTCGCCGATGCCGCCCAGTCCGTCGAAGTCGGGGAAGACACCCATCGCCGGTCACCCTGCCTTGACGGTGACGTGGAGGTGGTCGTAGTGGCCTCCGGTGATGGAGGCGGGATCGTGCATCCCACCGCCGTTGTAGGGTCGCCAGCCGTCGGCGTCGCGGGCGACTGAGCAGATTTGGCCTTGCCAGATGAGGTACTCGACGCCGAGCACGTCGGCGTTGTCCTTCATCCAGTTGGTGACCTTCCAGCCGGCGTCGAGCTGTTCTGGGTTGGGTCGCTGGCCGATGCGGTTGCCGAAGGTGATGTCGCACGCCCTGCCGAGGGGATGCTCGGACTTGGTGCCGGGGCGCGGTGAGTAGCAGCCCCAGCCGGTGTCGGGGAACGTGGCGAGGGTCCGCTGGTAGAGGTGGAGCAGGCGGGCGGTGATCTTGCCCGAGCTGGTGGGATCGTCGACGAGCCGGTCGGGGTCTCCATCGACACCGACCGGCGTCCCCGCAGTGGCGTTGTTGCAGGCAGCGGGTGATCCGCTGGTCGCCGTCGGCAGGTTCGCGGCACCGTGCTCGTTGAGCCAGGCGGCGGCGTCGATTGCCTCACCGTTCGTGCCGCCGGGCCGGACCTCGAAGTGCAGATGTGCGCCGGTGCTCATGCCCGAGGAGCCGACATCGCCGATGTGCTGCCCGGCGCTCACCCGATCGCCGGGACGGACGTGGATGCCGCTTTGCCACATGTGTGCGTAAGCGGTCGCGACGGTCTTGCCGGCGATGGTGTGCTCGATGACGATGAGGCCGCCGTACCCGCCGGAGAACTCGGCGATGGTGACGGTGCCGTCCGCGGCGGCGAGGATCGGCGTGCCGTCGGGTGCGGCGAAGTCGGTGCCGGTGTGTATCTTTCGTTCGCCCGTGATCGGGTGCACCCGCATCCCGAACGGCGAGGACAGCACCCAGGTGCCCTCGGGCAGTGGGAATACCACCCGCGACGACGAGACCGCCGGGCCACCCACGCCAACCGGAGTGCTGCCGCCGTTGGTGAGGGCGGCGAGGATGCTGTCGGCGACGGGCGCGTAGTTGCGGTAGCGGTCGGGGTAGGCGGAGACCTCGACGGCTTGGGCGGCTTCGCCGGGGTCCATCTGTTGCCAGCCGGGGATGTCGAGCAGGCCGCGTGGCGAGGGGTAGTTTGGTCCGGTCGGCCCGCCGAAGAACGCTCGGGCCTGGTACTGCGGGTCCATCAACTCTGCGACGGTGCCCCATCCTGATTGGGGGCGCATCTGGAACAGGCCGAGGGAGTCGTGGTCGCCGCCGTTGCCGTCGTTCGGGTAGTTCGCCGACTCAGGGTATGCGCCGGTGTTGGTGAGCATCCGCAGTGTGGACTCGGTGAGCGCGGCCATCAGCGCGATCTTGATTCCCGGGCGGCCCACGTCGGTGATGCCGTTGCCGACGGTGATGATCGTTGCCGCGTGCGTGAGCTGTTGACGATTCAGGGTGAAGGTCTCGCCGTTCGTGGTGGTCACGGTGAGCGAGTCCGGGATCGGGCCGAGGTTCGCGGTACCGGCAGGGGTGGCGCAGTAGGCGGCAGCGGGGTTCATCAGCACCCCGATGCCGAGGAGTGCGGCGGCGGGGGCGAAGAGCAGCAGCGCCAGGGCTGCGATGGCGGCTTTGCGGAACACGACGCCAACCTCTTCAGCGCAGCGGGTTGTCGAGTTGAGACAGCCGCAGCAGGTGGCAGGTCGGGTAGGTCGGTGCGCAGACGACGAACACGGTGAACGCGACCGGATGCTCGCTGGTGACCGGTTGGCCGTTCCAGACCCCGGCACGGTGGCGGGTGCCCTCGATCGTTACGGCCGTCGTCCCTGCCGCGAGCTGCCCCGGCTGGGCCTGCGCTACCGCGTCGGCCCAGGCGGCGGGGACGTACGCGGTGTCGATGGTGAGGTGCTGGCGGGTGGCATACTGCCGCAGCTCGATCCAGGCGTCGCGGGTCGGCAGGTACGCGGCCACGTCGGAGGCCAGCCCGGCCTGTTCGTCTCCGCTGGGGTCACCGACCGTGAGGATCGCCGAGGTGTAGTCCAGCGGCCACAGCCCCGAGGCCGTGTCCCACGCGAACAGCGTGGACGCGACGCCCTGAGCGAAGGTCTCGGGATTGGCCGAACGCGGAACCGCTGGAACCCGTGGTGGCTGGGGCGTGCTCGGTGCCACGGTCGGCGGTGCCGTCGTGGCCGGGCCGGGCTCCGGGTCGGGATCGGTGCTGGTGCTGCTTCGGGGCCCGGTGAGGAGTCCGTACACGCCGACGCCGGCCAGGAGCAGCAGGGCGATGCCGGCGGTGATGAGGGCGACGAGTCGGCGGCGGTTCCAAGGGTCAGTAGGTGCAGGGCTCATGCCGAGCAGGTGCGCACCCGCTGCCCGTGCCGGTGGTCAGAGGGCGCGCAGGCGTGGCCGCATAGCTGTGTCTTCTCGGGCGGCGTGGAGGGTCTCGGCGAAGTGGGTGGTGCCTTCG
>DAIESZ010000048.1 GCA_027346035.1 Propionibacteriaceae bacterium | reverse complement strand
GAAAAAACATCTCAGCCCCGTCGAATCGTGAGGGTGCAGCCCGCGCCCAAGTCCAGGCGAATCTCGAACGCTTGCCGCACAGCATCCCTCTCACCTGGCAATTCCAGCTCCAGGAACTCCGGCAATGTCGAAACGCTGGTCAGCGTCGTGCACGGCACCATTGGTGGCGGGCGGATCGTCTCGGTCGCGGGCGCTCGGATAGCCCTCGGCCGCGAGGTGCTGGCGTGTCTGTACGTGGAGCGTGCCGCGTGACCTCGACCGACCTCGAAGCCACACGGCTCCGGGACGCCGCAGCCGGCGCCCCTGCCGCGAGTTGCCACGGCGAGGGTCCGGGGGTCGGCGCCGGTCCGGGCGCACCAGTGATCGCGCTGGTCGGCGCACCCAACGTCGGGAAGTCGACGTTGTTCAACGCGTTGACCGGGGCGCGGGTCACCACCGGCAACTGGCCCGGCACGACCGTGAGCGTGTCGCGAGGCGTGTGGCGTCCGGCACACGCCGCATCGGGGGATTCCCGTCCGAACTGCCACACGCCGACCGCGGTGGGGGAGTTGACGCTCGTCGACCTGCCCGGCGCCTACAGCATCGACCCGCTGTCACCCGACGAGGCGCTCACCCGCGACCTGCTCGTCGACGCGCCGCCCACAGGGCGACCCGATGTGGCGGTGGTCGTGCTGGACGCCGCCACGCTCGCCCGCAGTCTCTACATCGTGGCCCAGCTGCGGGAGCAGCCACGACGCATGGTTGTCGCCCTGACCATGCTCGATGTTGCCGCGACGAGGGGCGTCGCGGTCGACTCGGGGGCGCTGGCCGAGGCGCTCGGCGTGCCGGTGGTGGGCGTGGACCCCCGCCGTCGCACCGGGCTCGATGACCTCTCGCGGGCCGTCACCGGGGTCCTCCGCTGCGTGCCGGTGCCCGCGCGCGCGATCGAGCCGGTAGATCCAGCCCTGCCGGGCGAGGATGCCGACCTGCAGCGCGAGGACGAACGGTTCGCGTTCATCGAGAGGGCGGTGAGCCTTACCACCCACGGCACGGGCCACTCGCGGCTCAGCCGCAGCGACCGCATCGACCGGATCGTCACCGCACCGGTGACGGGGCCGCTGGTGTTCCTCGCCGTCATGTGGGCGGTCTTCCAGCTCACGACCACCGTCGCCGCGCCGCTCCAGGACCAGCTCGACCGCCTGTTCTCGGGCCCGGTGAGTGCCGGCGCCCACCGGATGCTGTCGCTCGTCGGCCTCGGCGGGGGGCCGGTCAACGGGCTGGTCGTCGACGGGCTGATCGCCGGGGTGGGAATGCTACTCACCTTCGTGCCGCTCATGGCCATCATGTTCGCCCTGCTCGCGCTGCTCGAGGATTCGGGGTACCTCGCCCGGGCAGCGGTGGTCACCGACCGGCAGATGCGTCGACTCGGACTGCCCGGACGCGCCTTCCTGCCGCTCATCGTCGGGTTCGGCTGCAACGTTCCGGCCATCGCCGCCACCCGGATCCTCCCGAGCGTGCGCCAACGGATCCTCACCGCCCTGCTCGTGCCGTTCACCTCGTGCACGGCCCGGCTGACGGTCTATCTGCTCGTGGCCACGACGTTCTTCGGACGCTGGGCGGGCACCGTCGTGTTCGCGATGTATGTGGTGTCGATCCTGTTCGTGGTGGTCGTGGGCCGGCTGCTGCGTGCCACCCTGTGGCGCACGATGGGGGGCGAGCCCCTCGTGCTCGACCTGCCGCCCTACCAGCGTCCGACGCTGCGCCTCACCGCCGCGGTGACGTGGCAACGGCTCAAGGGATTCCTGCGCACGGCCACCGGGGTGATCGTGGCGGCGGTCTGCCTTGTGTGGCTCGCCCAGTCGATCCCGGTGGTCGGCGGCGATGGGTTCGGGGCGGTGCCCACGGCCGATTCCCTTTACGGCGTCGCCGCTCGCGCGATCACGCCACTGTTCGCGCCGGCCGGTTTCGCCGCCTGGCAGACGACCTCGGCACTGGTCGTCGGGTTCGTCGCCAAGGAGGCCGTCATCTCGTCGTGGGCCCAGACCTACGCGGTCGCCCAGCCGACCGGCACCGATCCGGGTAGCCTCGGGGAGGCCATCCGCACGAGCTTCGAGGCCAGTTCTTCGGGTCACGTGCTGCCCGCGGTCGCCGCGTTCCTCGTGTTCCTGCTCGCCTACATCCCGTGCGTGGCGACCCTGGCCGCACAGCGACGCGAGATCGGCTGGCGCTGGACGCTGTTCGGTGTCGCCATGCAGCTCACGGTGGCCTGGGTGGCGGCCGTGGCCGTGTTCCAGATCGGCAGGTTGTTCTGGTGAGCAGCGTGCGGCCACTGAACGCGGTGCTCCACGCGTTCGAGCAGGGTGCCTCGACTCTCGACGAGATCGCGGTGCGCACCGCGCTTCCTCGCGACGTCATCGTCGCCTCGGTGGGGCACCTGCGCCGGATGGGCCGGATCGAGGCCCGGGAGATGGTGGCCGGGTGTCCCAGCGGCGGTTGCGGGTCGTGCGCGTTCGCCCACGGCGGCGCCACCCCGGGGTGCGCCGCGTCCGGACCCTCGCGGCAGCGTCGGGGACCCGTCCTGGTGCAGCTGAACCTGCGCCGCGGCTGACCCGCGGGTCCACCCACTGGGCCCATGAGTGTCCGTGGCGCTGGTGGTTGGCTGCTTGGGCGGTGCCGCCAAAGGCCGTTTCACCAGGGAAATTCTTCGCGGAATGGCTTCCCGACGAGCTCGGGGAGCGGTATAATCGAACATAAATACGAATCCTTCGGGGGTTGTGGTGTTCGATCCTGGTGATGTGGCCGATCTTGATACGGCCACGACGGTGGCCGAGTTGGCGCAGGTGCGTACCAGGCAGCGGTGGTGGCAGGCGCGTGAGGTGGCGTTGTTGGCGCACTACGCCGACGTCACGGGGCACGGCGAGACCGGGCCCGACGCGCCGGCGGCGCGGGTGTTGCACGGGGATCGGATGGTTCCCGGGGGTGGTGATGGGACGCCGGAGGTCTCGGAGTTCGCGGCGTTGGAGATCGCGGCCCTGTGGAACGAGGGGGTCGAGGGCGTCGATGGTCGGATCCACCAGGCTCTTGATTTGCGGCACCGGTTCCCGGCGTTGTGGCGGCGGGTGATGGACGCCGACCTGCCGGTCTGGGTGGCGGCCAAGATCACGATGAAGGCCTCCCGGTTGGACCGGGAGGCTGCCCGCCGGCTCGACCTGCAGGTTGCCGATGTGGTGGGCGGCCTGCCGGTGTCGCGGCTGTTGCGGCTGGTCGACGGGATCGTGCTGAAGCTGACCCCGCCCGACCGGGCCGACACGACGAGGGCCGATGATCGGGCCCGCCGGGGTGTCTGGGTGCGGCAGCGTCCCGCCGATCTGGCCACCACCGTGGCGTACGTTTCGGCGGTGCTCGACGCCGTGGATGCTGATGCGGTGGAGCAGCAGGTGCGCCGGATCGCCCACCTCCTCGCCCAGGGCGGTGACGGGCGTGGGCTGGACGAGCGGCGTGCTGCCGCTCTGGGGATGTTGGCGTTCCCGGCGCGGGCACTGCAGCTGCTGCAGGCGTCCATCCTCGACGAACTCCCCACCGATGCCGGCGAGTCGTGGGGACCCTGTCCGGCCGCCGGTCAGGCCGGACACCTGTGCGGGCGGGTGACCGTCGACCCCGACCGACTGCTGCCCACGGCCGAGATCGTCATCCACCTGAGCGGCGCGGCCATCACCGGATCGACCACCACCCGCTCGACAGCAACCACCACCTGGCCCACCATCACTGGCGCCAGCGGCGACCACGACGCGATCCCCGGGGATCAGGCCGCTGTGGCGCGGGTCGAGCGGGTCGGGCCCGTGCTGGTCGACTGGCTGGGCGACCTGCTCGGACATCACCGGGTCAGCGTGCGGCCGGTGCTCGACGTCGCCGCCATCACGCCCGTCGATGCCTATGAGATCCCCGAGCGGATGCGTGAGGCGATCGGCTACCGCCAGCCCTACGACTGCTTCCCCGGATCCACCCGCCACGCCCGCCGCGGCTGCGATCTCGACCACACTCAGCCGTACCGGCCGGGTGGCCCACCGGGACAGACCTCACTGGACAACCTCTCGCCGCTGTCACGGCGAGCCCACCGGGCCAAGACCCACGGCGGCTGGCAGCTTCGCCAACCGTTGCCCGGCGTTCTGATTTGGCGCAGCCCCCTTGGCTACACCTACCTCGTCGCAGTCGGACACGGCATCCTCATCGGATCACCGCACCAGCGCGCCCACATCGCCGCCTGAACTGAGCCGGCCATTGGCGCGTGCACACCGTGGGGATGTCCGGCATCGACCGATCAGACGTCCCGCGGCTGCTGCCCCTCATCGGGGCTGCCCGGGGTGGGTCGGGTGGTGACCGGTGGTCGGGGACATGCTGGACGCCGGTGCCGCCCGGCGCCGAGCGCCGCCGCGAGCCTGGCGGCCACCCGGCGCGCGACGTCCGAGGGGGGAACGGGAGTCCCGGTGCGTGGTACTCGGCTCCAGCCGTCGGGTTGTGAATCCGTCGTGGGGCCGTTGGGTTCCGCCCCCGGCGTCCGGCGGGTGGACGCAGCATCGGGCGACCCGCTGGGTGAGCCCACGTCGGCAGCACGCCCTGCGGGCGGTTCGGAGAACTGGTGAGGGGCCATGCCGTGCTCCTTCGTCGTCACGGGCCACCTCTAGACTTGCACGACGTGGGAACCAGCGGGCCGGACGATGCGGCCAACGTCACCGGCATCGACGCCCCCATCGGCATCTTCGACTCCGGGTTCGGCGGGCTCACCGTCGCCCGGGCGCTGGTCGACCTGCTGCCCAACGAGGACATCATCTATCTCGGTGACACCGCCCGGGCTCCCTACGGGCCGCGTCCGATCGCCGAGGTGCGCCGTTTCGCGCTCGAGTGCATGGACCGCCTCGTCGACCACGGTGTGAAGGCCCTGGTCATTGCCTGCAACACGGCCTCGTCGGCCGTGCTTCGTGACGCCCGGGAACGCTACGACGTGCCCGTCACCGAGGTGATCCTGCCCGCGGCCAGGCGGGCGGTCCAGGCCACCCGCAACAACCGTGTCGGGGTCGTGTGCACCGCCGGCACCGCCGCGTCGCGCAGTTACGACGACGCCCTGGCGGTCGCGCCCCACGTGTCGCTCACCACCGCCCCGTGTCCCCTGTTCGTCGAATTCGTCGAGGCCGGGGTCACCGGAGGACCCGACCTGCTCGCAGTGGCGCGTGACTACCTGCGTCCGCTGCAGGAGGCGGACATCGACACGCTCATCCTCGGGTGCACGCACTATCCGCTGCTCGCCGGTGTGTTCCGCTACGTCCTTGGCGACGCGGTGACACTGGTGTCGAGTGCCGACGAGTGCGACCGCGAAACGTATGCCACGCTCGCCGATGCCGCGCTCATCCATCCCCTCCCGCGCCGGTCGGAACGGCTGTTCCTCACCACCGGCAACCCCGAGACCTTCGCTGGCATCGGACGCCGGTTGATGGGCGGGTTCGTCGACGAGGTCCGCGCGATCAGGGTCGTCGGCGACCCGCGTCCGGTCGGGTAGCCTGACCCCGTGTCAGACCCCACGATCACCACCGACCCATCGACCCTCACCCCGGGCACCCGGATCGACGGCCGCGGCCCCGACCAACTGCGACGGGTGAGCATCACCCGCAACTGGCTCGATCATGCCGAGGGTTCGGTGCTGGTCGAATTCGGACGCACCCGGGTCTTGGTCGCCGCGAGCGTCACCCAGGGCGTGCCCCGGTGGCGCAAGGGCTCAGGTCTCGGCTGGGTCACCGGAGAGTACGAGATGTTGCCGCGGGCCACCCACACCCGCAGCGAGCGTGAGTCCCGCAAGGGCCGCATCGGGGGGCGTACTCACGAGATCAGCCGGCTGATCGGACGGTCTCTGCGAGCGATCGTCGACTACCGCGCGCTCGGCGAGAACACCATCGTCATCGACTGCGACGTGCTCCAGGCCGACGGCGGCACCCGCACCGCGTCGATCACCGGCGCGTACGTGGCGCTGGTCGACGCGGTCTCCTGGCTGCGGGAGCGTGGGGCGTTGGCCGGCGAGCCGCTCACCGACTCGGTCTCGGCGGTGTCGGTCGGCATCGTCGGTGGTGTCCCGATGCTCGACCTGTGCTACGAGGAGGACTCCGGCGCCGACACGGACATGAACATCGTGATGACCGGTACCGGTCGCTTCGTCGAGGTGCAGGGCACGGCCGAACAGGTGGCCTTCGATCGCGCGACCCTCGACACGCTGCTCGATCTCGGCGCGGCCGGCTGCACCCAACTCACCCGCCTGCAGGGCGAGGCGCTGGGTGGGCAGGTGCGGGCATGACCACCCGCGTGCTGCTCGCCACGGGCAATGCCAAGAAGCTCGTCGAACTGCGGGACGTGCTGCACGCCGCCCGGCTCGATGTCGAGGTGCTCGGCCTGGACGACGTGCCCGACGGCCCCGAGCCGGTCGAGAGCGCCCGCACCTTCGAGGGCAACGCGCTGATCAAGGCCCGCGAGTGGGCCCGGCGCACCGGCCTGCCGTCGCTGGCCGACGACTCGGGCATCACCGTTGGGGCGCTCAACGGGTCCCCCGGCGTCCGCTCCGCCCGCTGGGCGGGTCCCGAGTGCGACGACGAGGCCAACCTCAACCTGCTCATGCACCAGATCAGCGACGTGCCCGAGGGGCACCGCGACGCCGCCTTCGTCTGCGCGATGGCGCTCGTGCTGCCCGACGGCAGCGAGCACGTCGTCGTGCGCGAATGGCCCGGCCACGTCGCCCTCGAACGCCGGGGCAGCAACGGATTCGGCTACGACCCGATCTTCGTGCCCGCCGGCCACCGGGTCACCAGCGCCGAGCTGGCGCCCGAGGAGAAGAACGCCATCAGCCACCGCGGCCAGGCCGTGAGGGCGATCGTGCCCGTGCTGGTCGAGACGCTCGGCCTCTCACCGCTCGACTCCGAGGAGCGCTGATGCAGCAGTACCACGACCTCATGCGGCGGATCCTGGCCGAGGGCGTCGAGAAGTCCGATCGCACCGGCACCGGAACGCTCAGCGTGTTCGGCCACCAGATGCGCTTCGATCTGCGGGCGGGCTTCCCGCTGCTCACGACCAAGAAGATCCACACCCGCTCGGTGTTCGGGGAGCTGCTGTGGTTCCTGCGTGGTGACACCAACGTCGCATGGCTGCACGAGAACCGGATCTCGATCTGGGACGAGTGGGCCGACGAGCACGGCGACCTCGGCCCGATCTACGGCTACCAGTGGCGCAGCTGGCCGACCCCCGACGGACGCCACGTCGACCAGATCGCCCAGGTGATCGAGTCGTTGCGCACCGCTCCCGACTCGCGCCGGCACATCGTCAGCGCGTGGAACGTCGCCGACGTTCCCGCGATGGCGCTTCCCCCCTGCCACACGCTGTTCCAGTTCTACGTCGCCGAGGGCCGGCTGTCGTGCCAGCTCTACCAGCGCAGCGCCGACGTGTTCCTCGGCGTCCCGTTCAACATCGCCTCGTACGCGCTGCTCACCCACCTCGTCGCCCAGGTCGTGGGCCTCGACGTGGGCGACTTCGTGCACACCCTGGGCGACGCCCACATCTACCGCAACCACCTCGAGCAGGTGGCCACCCAGCTCGAGCGGACGCCGCGACCGCTCCCGCGGCTGCGGCTCAACCCCGACGTGCACGCGATCGACGCGTTCGAACTCGCCGACATCACCGTCGAGGGCTACGACCCGTATCCTCCGATCGCCGCCCCGATCGCGGTCTGAGGCGGGATCGTGCAGGTCATCGTGATTGCCGCCGTGGCCCGCAACGGCGTCATCGGCCGTGCGGGCGACATCCCGTGGTCGCTGCCTGAGGACTGGCGCCGGTTCAAGCGGGTCACCACCGGCCATGTGCTGGTCATGGGTCGCACCACCTACGAGGGCATCGGTCGCCCGTTGCCCGGACGCACGAGCATCGTGATCACCCGCAACCCGCGCTGGACGCCGCGCGACGCCCCGGACCCCCTCGCGCCCGGGCGCTGGCGTTTCGGGCCCGAGACGCTCGTCGTGCGCGTGGCCACCATCGACCAGGCGTTGGCCACGGCCGATGAGGTGGCCCCGAACGGCATCTGCTGGATCGCCGGCGGGGGAGAGGTCTACCGCGCGGCCATGCCGCACCTGACGGCCCTCGACATCACCGAGGTGCCCCTCGAACCCGAGGGCGACACCCGGTTCCCGGTCATCGACCCCGAGGCGTGGCGGGTCGTCCACCGAGAGCAGTTCCCCGGATTCACCGTCGCCCGGTATGTCCCGGTGTCACCGTCCGGCTCGCGGCCCGATCCGGACGCCGAGGTGCGCGGCCCGTTGGTGGGGTGACCCGATGCGCACCAGCGCCAGCGTCCTGCACCTCGACCTCGACGCGTTCTTCGCCTCGGTCGAGCAGCGGGACAAGCCGTCGCTTCGCGGGCGTCCGGTGATCGTCGGCGGCGTCGGCGGGCGGGGGGTCGTGGCGACCGCGTCGTACGAGGCGCGGGTGTTCGGCGTCCGGTCGGCGATGCCGACGTCGGAGGCGCGCCGGCTGGCCCCGCACGCGGCCTACCTCAGTGGACGCTTCGACGCCTACCGGCAGTCGAGCCACATCGTCATGGAGCTGCTGCGCACGCTGTCGCCGGTGGTGGAGCAGTTGAGCATCGACGAGGCGTTCGTCGACCTTGCGGGCGCCGGCGTCGACACCACCTCGGCCGTGGCGTTGGCCGACCTCGGACAGTGGATCCGGGCCGAGGTGGTGCGGCTCACCGGTGGACTCACGGCGTCCGTCGGCATCGGGTCGAGCAAGTTCATCGCCAAGGTGGCCTCGGAACTGGCCAAACCCGACGGGCTCCGGGTGGTGGAGCCGGGCACCGAACGGGCGACGATCGCCCCGTTGCCGGCCCGGGCCATCCCCGGTATCGGCCCGGCCACCATGGACAAACTCGCGCGGCTCGGCGTCCGCACCGTCGATGACCTCGCCGAGCTCTCGGTTGGGGAACTGACCCGCGAGGTGGGCTCATGGGGGCCGACGCTGCACGACCTCGCCCGCGGGATCGATGAGCGGGCGGTGGTCCCGGAGCGCGAGACGAAGTCGATCTCGGTCGAGGACACCTTCGAGACCGACCTCACCGACCGGCGCGCCCTCGACGCCGTGGCCACCCGGGACGCCGCCGTGGTCGCCGGCCGCGTGGTGCGAGCCGGCCTGTTCGCGCGGACGATCTCGATCAAGGTGCGCACCGCCGACTTCGTCACGTGGACGCGATCGCGCACCCTCTCAGGGGGCACCGACTCGGCGGAGCGGATCGCGAGGGTAGCCGGCGACCTGCTCGATGCGGTCGATCTCAGCCGCGGCGTCCGGCTGCTCGGCGTCGGCGTCTCGAACTTCGTCATCGCCGCGCAGGAGGAACTCTTCGACGCCGGCGGCGATGACGCCGAGGTGACGGGTGGGCCGGTCGGGGTCGAGGAGTCTCCGCAGGTGGTGCGCCGTCCGGTGACCGGCTGGCTGCCAGGTCAGGACGTCGAGCACGACACGTGGGGACGCGGGTGGGTGTGGGGTTCGGGTCACGGACGCGTCACCGTGCGGTTCGAGACCCGGGTGACGGGCATCGGGCCGGTGCGCAGCTTCGCGGGGGACGACCCCGCGTTGCGGCGGCCGGAGGCGTTGCCGGATCTCCCCGGCAGTGCGTCACCGGAGGTGGACGAGCGGGTCGACCGAGAGTGAACGGGGCGCCGCGATGGCGCTGCCGGGGGCTTCGATGGTCAGGCCTTGGGCACGGGGCTCGCCCACGTGCGGGCCCCGCAGTGCGGGCAGCGCACCCACTTGCTGCCCATGCGGTGCGGGGCGATCGTGGCCATCAGGGGTGTCAGGCTGAATCGGTGCTCGCATTCGCCGCACTGGTAGTCGACCCGGGCCGTCACGCGCGACTGGATGAGATACATCCCCGTGAGGAGCGCGATCGCGATGATGAGGATGGGTGCGTAGCCCTGCATACGGGGGCCTCCTGTCTCCGCTGCCATGTTAGGTTGGCCCCGCAAGCGGAGACGCGGTGGGGGCGCTGCGCGTCGATGGTGGACGCCGGCCCTCCGACCAGCGGGACCGCGACCCCATACCCGTCCCACCGGCACCGGTCCCACCACGGGGGCCGCCGGGCCGGCACGTAGATTTCATCCGCACGCACGTTCCATCAGAAGGAGAAGTCATGCGTACCGTGAATGCGTATGCGGCACCATCCGCCACCGAGCCCCTGGTGCCCACCACGATCGAGCGGCGCGAGCCGGGCCCGAAGGATGTCCTGATCGAGATCGCCTACGCCGGCATCTGCCATTCCGACATCCACACGGTCAGGGGTCAATGGGGCCCGCAGCGCTACCCGCTCACCGTCGGGCACGAGATCGCCGGGACCGTGGCCGAAATCGGGTCGGGGGTCACCCGCTACCAGGTCGGGGACCGGGTCGGGGTCGGCTGCATGGTCAACTCCTGCCGCGAGTGCGACAACTGTCGGGCGGGCCAGGAGCAGTACTGCCTCAACGGGAACGTGGGCACGTACGCCTCGCTCGACCGGGACGGCACGATCACCCAGGGCGGATATTCCACCCACGTGGTCGTCGACGAGGACTTCGTGTTGCGTCTCCCGGAGTCGATTCCGTTCGACCGTGCCGCTCCACTGCTCTGCGCTGGGATCACGACCTATTCGCCGTTGCGCCACTGGGGAGTGGGCCCCGGGACGAGAGTCGCGGTCGTGGGCCTCGGGGGACTGGGCCACATGGCCGTGAAGATCGCACACGCGCTCGGGGCGGAGGTCACCGTCTTGTCGCAGTCGCTCCGCAAGAAGGACGACGGGCTCGCCATGGGCGCCGACCACTACTACGCCACCAGCGACCCCGGGACGTTCGAGCAGCTGAGGAACGGCTTTGACCTGATCCTCAACACCGTCAGCGCGCCCCTCGACCTGGACACCTATCTGGGGATGCTCGCCCTCGACGCGACGATGGTCAACGTCGGTGCGCCGCCGGAGCCGTTGCCGCTGCACGTGTTCAGCCTGTTCGGCAACCGTCGCTCGGTCGCCGGTTCGTCGATCGGCGGGATCCGCGAGACCCAGGAGATGCTCGACTTCTGCGCCGAGCACGGCATCGCCCCCGAAACCGAACTCATCCCGGCGTCCGCCATCAACGAGGCCTACGAGCGGGTGCTCAACTCCGATGTGAGGTACCGGTTCGTCATCGACATCGCCACCCTCGCACCGAGCGAATGACGACGCTCGGGCCACCCCGCGGGTGCGGAGTGGCCCGAGATCGTCTCCACTCAGTCACGCCGGGTCACGGCGTCTAGCCCGTCCACGACCCGAGGCCGCTGCACAGGTCGTAACCGACGAGGCACGGTGCGCCGTTGTTGCCGCTGGTGATGTCGCGGAAGGTGATCGAGTTCCCGTAGACATAGGACGCGGTGACCTGCCGACCGCTGTCCGCTGCCCGGGCGGCCCACATGGGCGTGCTCGCTGACGTGCCACCGACGACCCACCAACCCGAGGTGCCCTGGTAGGTGGTGCTGTCGTACACCGCGACGCCGGAGTTCGGGTCGGCGTCGAGCGACACGTCGGGTGTGGCCCTCTTCCCGCCGCAGTTCACCTGCGCGTAGCCGGAGTAGGCGCTCTGTGCCGGGGTTGCCGTCTCGTAGGCGCTGCAGCCGCCACCGCCGCTCGACCACCCGGTTTCCGAAGTGAACGTGCTGCCGGAGAAGTTGAGGGTGGTGCCGCCCACCGAGATGACGTTCGGCGAGGAGGACGGATATTCGGCGGGCAGACCCGCGTCGCCGGCCGCGACGAAGGTGCTGACGCCGCTGTGGGTGAAGTACTTGTCGTCGCCGGTCTCACCGGAGAATTCGCTGCCGTCCCAGCTGTTGCTGACGTATTGGGCGTGGGTGTTGGCGTAGCTCTCGGCCGCGGTGAGGTCGGAGAAGTTCGCCGACTTCGCCTCGACCAACAGGATCTTCGCGCCGGGCGCGATCGCGTGCGCCCACTGGATGTCGAGGGAGATCTCGAGGGCCCAGCCCGAGTTCGCACGCGGATAGTTCGTGCCACCCGTCTGGTTCACCTTGGTGAAGCAGCCGTCGGATGTCGTGCAGGCGGGCAGTCCGAACTGCGAACTGAACACCCCGAGGTCGCTGGCGGCGGTCGGGTCGTCGTAGGCGTCGACGATCGCGATCGTCTCTCCGGCCCCGGCAGTGGCGCTTGTGGAGAAGTTGTACACGGACTTGATGGTGGCGGGCGACAGTCCGCCGGGCGTCGTCGGCGGCGGGGGGGTGTGCCCATGCCCCTTGGCCGGGTGCAGCACCCACGCGTGGCACCGCGCCGAACCGATGGACACCGGGCCGGGGCACACGGGCGCCGCGGAGCCGGCGAAGGGGGGGCGTGCCGCATGGGTCGGGGGGGCGGCGTCCGCGGACTGGCCGGTGTTGAGTCCGGCGGCCGCGAGGGCCAGCACCGCGCCCAGCACGGTGGCGAGGCGTTTGGCCATGACATCTCCTTCTGTCGGCGGGGAAGAGGATCCGGAACCCGGGCCTGAAAAACAGGAGATGGCGACGCGTTTGCCGGACGAGGCCGATCATAAGACCGAATCCTCTGGTCGGATAGGGGGAGTCTTGCGTGATCGACGGCGCGATCCCGTGCGCCAGGGCGCCGATGCGGGAATGCTCAGGACGGCGGGAGTTCGGACGCTGGAGTGCTCGCGCTTCCGGACCCCGGCTCGGCCTGCCCGGCGACCCACCAGGGCGTGGTGATGCTGCCGCCGGCGGCTTCGATCGAATCGAGCGTCGCGTCGATGTCGCGGGCCGCCGTGCGCTCGTGCCGCAACCAGTCGAGCAGGATGACCGCCATCATCGGGATGACGATGGGCTGGACCGCACCCCAGAGGACGCCGCCCCACAGCGGTCTGACCACGGCCATCACGACGATGCCGGGAACCTCGTCGATGAGACCGTCGACGAAGGCCAGCGCGAGCCGCGGACCGGGGGACACCCAGCGAGGAACGAGGTCCGGGGAGGCGAGTTGGAGGTTGGCGACGAACCCGCCCACGAGGCAGGCGCCGATCAACCCGGCCCAGGCGGTGTCGTCGCTGAGCGATCTGGCGAACCACGACGACGTGAACGTCACGATGATCAGCGCGCTGTTGAGCGAGCCGGAGAGCAGCGGGAATCCGAGGATCTGGGCGAACCGACTGCGCAACCAGCGCGCCCGGCGACCGTGCGACTGCTCCCACAGCCGGATCGGCTCGGAGACCACGAGGCCGAACGCTGCCAGGGCGTTGGTGAGGGCGACGCCGATGACGCCCCAGACGCTGTCGGAGTGCCGCAGCATCGCGGGGGTCCCGGCGAGGCACCACCACAGGACGGCGCAGGCGAGGAGGTGGATCGCGGTGCGCCAGCGCGGCCACCCGGGCAGCCGGACGGCGTGCCACAGGTACGGGCCGGCGAGGACGACCACCAGGACGGTGGCCAGGACATCGAGTCTCACGGCGTGATCATCACCCACCGTCGCTGAACGCAAGCCATCGACACGACGCTACTCCCGGGGTGACGCCGAGCGTCGCGCATGCCGGGTGTCGGCGGATCTGGAGACCTGTTCGCTCCCGCGGCGCAGACACCCGGCGGTGTGTGACCCCGATGTCGTGGTTGACGCCTGGGACGTCGTACGCGCAGAGGCCGGTCACCGACGCGTGCGCGGTGAGGTTCTCGGGCGACTCGCCGAACGTGGTTCAGTCCTCGGGGCGGGCGCGATGGCGTTTGGTGTCGCCGCGACGTCGCTTGGTCGTCAGGCGACGCTCGATCGAGCCTCGCGTCGGGCGGGTGGCGCGACGCGGCGGCGGGGGCGGGGCGATCCCTTCCCGGAGCAGCGCTGCCAGCCGCTCCCGGGCGGCCACCCGATTCTGCCGCTGCGAGCGGAACTCGGCGGCCACGACGGTGACAACGCTGCCGACCAGTCGCGACCTCAACCGACGCAGCAGACGCTCCCGCTGCACCTCGTCGAGGACCGCGGATGCGGCGACGTCGAACGACAGCCGGACCCTCGAATCAGCCGTGTTCACCCCCTGGCCGCCCGGGCCGGACGCGTGCGAGTACCGCTCGACCAGCTCGTCGGCGGGGATGACCAGACCCTCCGGCATCCCGGGCGCCGGGGCAATCCGCAACTCGCTCACCAGGCCACGGTAAACGGACCGCCCCGAACGCGCGTGGACGCCCCCGGCCAACGGCGGAGTGCCATGCCGACTCGGTACCAGCAGTGGGCCAGGGCGATCACTGCTCCGGCGATGGCGATGACCGCTGCGGTGGTGGCGTCGAGCAGGAGCGAGCGCATGTGCAGATCTTCGCTGCCGGCGTCCGCGCCCAGGAATGCTGCCGAGCACGTCATGACGTGCTGCTCGTGGAAGCGGTGTCTCGCCTCGTCCCCACCTCGTCGCCGACCACCGTCCGCCAGCGCAATTCCGCGCGCGGTCAGAAGACGCTGTAGCCGCCGTCGATCGTCAGCACTGAGCCGGTCATGAAGCTCGACGCGTCGCTGGCCAGGAAGACGATCGCCGGCCCGAGCTCGTCCGGCTCGCCGGCACGGTTCTGCGGCGTGTCCTCGATCCAGTACCGCTGGAACTGCGGCTCGTGGATCGGTGACATGTCGGTGTGCATGTACCCCGGGGCGAGCGCGTTGACGCGCACGTTGGATGGTGCCCATTCCGCGGCGAGGCTGCGCGTCAGGTGATGCACTGCCGCCTTGGAGGCGTTGTACGCGGGCTGCCATTGGGGACGGTTGACGATCGCCGCCGACATGGAGCCGATGTTCACGATCGACCCGCCGCCCTGCTCGATCATGTGTCGTCCGAACACCTGGGACGCGATCCACACGGCCCGAAGGTTGACGTCCATCACGGCGTCCCACTCGTCGTCGGTGACCTCGACCGCCGCCTTGTGGATGCATGCCCCCGCATTGTTGACCAGGACATCGGCGCGGCCGAACGCGGCCACGGTCCGCTCCAGGATCCGCTCGACGTCCGGACGTCGCGTCACGTCCGCCAACACCACCTCGACCCCCACCCCCAAGGAGGCGATCTCGGCCTGTACGCGCCCGGCCGCGTCCTCGTCCCGGCCGACGATCACGATGTTGGCTCCCGCCTCGGCCAGGGCGTGCGCGAACGCCCGTCCCAGGCCTCGCGTCGAGCCGGTGACGACGGCGGTCCTGCCCGCCAGGCTGAAACTGTCAAGCACAGGCATCTGTCACTCCTCCACTCATTGCGGATGTTTCGGGTCGTGCCACATTCGACCAGGGCGGATTCGAGCGATCGTCGCAACACTGCTAAGGATTTGAGGCTACTCCAGCT
>DAIESZ010000040.1 GCA_027346035.1 Propionibacteriaceae bacterium | reverse complement strand
AACGCGGGATACCGGTCAGGGTGGCCGCCTGGCGGGTCGTGGTCCCCGCGGTGACCAGGTCGTCGTAGGCGCCCATCAGGACTCGTTGCGCGGCTCCTCGGTGTCCGCGCTCTTGGTGATGTGGGAGGTGTACAGACCCTCGGCCGCAGGTACGCGCCGCCACGGCCCTGCCCACAGGCGATGTCCTAGGCGCCCAGATGGGCCAGCTTCTCCGCCGGGGTGAACACCCGCCGTCGAGTCGGGCCACCCGCACGAGGGCCGGGCTCGGAATCAGTCACCACCCCATCATCGGCGGTGGCTTGGGGTCGGGACGAAAACGTCGACACGGTCATCGTTGAACCATCCTGATCTCGCCCTGCCAGGCGGACTTGCTATGAACCCCTGGCCTCGCCTCACCTGTCGATGCCCCCGGCAATAGGGGGTCAAGATTCGCCCGGCGTTGACATCACCCTGCAACATAGGGTCAGCGCGGTTGGGGACGCCCTGCAGTGCGGGTGGTGTCGGCACAGGTTTGGCGTGTGCTGGCAGGGGGTGCCCGTGAACATGGCGGAACTCATGGCCAAGCCGGGCGCCCACGATGAGCTGCTGGCGATGAAGAAGTTCGAGATCGTCGTCTTAGCCTGACCGTGACCTGGCAGGGCCCAGTCACGCGTCCGCGGGATCAGCGATGAGCCCCGCCCGGAACGCTGCTGGGCGCCCCCGAAGGGTCGACCGCCGGTGCTCCGGTGGTTGGCATCGCCGTCGTCGGCGGGGTGCTCGGGTGCGTGGTCGGCCGCGGCGTCGTCGGTACGAACCCGGGAGCTCCCGGGGTGGGCTGTCGGGCGCCCTGACCGGGGACGGTCGCCGGCGGGTTGAGTGCCACGCTACGCGCTGCCGACCCGAAGGATCCGGGGCTGCGGCTGGGTGGTGTGACCGGGACGACCGTGACCCCCGTGGTGGGGAGGTTGGTCGTCGGCGACACCGCGGGAGATCCCGGCCGCCCACCCGTGCGGGGATCGACGCCGAGCGGGCTGCGTGATTGGTGTCGTGTGCCGGTGATCGAGCCGACGATCACCGAGAACGTGTGCCCGACGGAGTGGCGGAACCCCTCGTTGGTGGCGGCTGCCGCGGCGACGCCCACGCCGCTGAGGCAGGCGGTGACGGTCAGGCTGACGACGACACCCCGGACCCGGCGGGACCCGGAACGGCGGGGGGCGTGGGCCCGGTTGGTGGGTGGCGGCGTCTCAAGCAGGGCCGCGAGCTCCGGCGAGGGGTCGGGGGCCTCACCGGCCCCGGTCGCCGCGAGCGCGACCAGAACGGAGACGAGAGGGTCCGCAGGGCAGGTGTCGACGCCGGACTCGCTCAGGAGGGCGTTGATCCGCTGGTTCTGGTCGCGCCGGGCGTCGTGTCTGCGGGCGTCATCAGCGATCATCGCGTTCCCTCCTGTTCTGCTTCCAGCGGTTGTGATTCGAGTCGACCGCGCAGGGCCAGCAGGGCCCGGCGCTGCAATTGCTTGACCGCCCCCGTGCTGCGGTTGGTGATCGTCGCGGTCTGTTCGAGTGACAGGTCCGCAACCACTCGCAGGGCGATCACCTCGCGCTGGTCGGGGCTCAGCTCATCGAGCAGCGCCAGGATCCCGGTCCCCCGAGCCAGTGCCACCTCCTCGCTCGAGGGGGCCACCCTGGGTTCGGTCTCGGGGTCGTACTCGACCAGCCGGGGGGCCCTGGTCAAGCGACGGTGGTGATCGACGATGCGGGCGTGGGCGATGGTGAAGAGGAGCGTCTTGAGCCCCGCCCGGCCCCCGGTGAGGGAGCCGATCCTGGGATAGACGGCCATGAACACGTCGTGAGTGACGGCCTCCGGGTCGGGCACGCCCCGCGCCCGCAGGTAGCCGACGACCGCCGGGGCGAACTCACGGTAGGCCTCCGAGAACACCATGTCCTCGCCGGCCTCGGCCGCCTGGTCGCCACCTGCCTGCAAGCCCTACCACCCCGTCTCCCGAGCGACCCGGAACCCGGACGCGGCCAACACGGCCTGGGCGGAACGCCCGGGCGGGAACCACCGTACCCACGGGTCGACGTGGGTGGCACCCCCCGCACCGGGCGTCCCATCGCTCAGCCGGTCGTCACGGACGTCCGGCGCCGGACGGCTTGTGGGCCATCCCCGACGCGGCCTGGGCCGGCATCGTGGGCGTGACGGCGACGCCGGGCGCGACCGACGCGTGGTCGGAGCCTGCGGCAGCCTGGGTGGGCAGCGCGCTCGGACGGTGCGACGCGGACTGGCCCGGGTGCATGATCGTCGCGCAATAGGTCGCGATGTTGGACGCGCCACCGGCCGCGGACACCAGCGACCCGTACGCCGTGGAGGAGGAGTCGAGTCCTCCCTTGGTGTACGCGGTGCACAGACCGAACGCCGCCGGACCGGACGCGTCGGGACCCACCGGGGTCTCGCTCGCGCTCGGGGTCACCGAGTCGGACGGCTCGGGGGTCGGGGTCTCCGAGGGATCCGGCGACGCCGTCTCGTCGGGGGACTGGGCATCCGCGGGCACCCCCACCTGCGCGTGCGCGTTCTGGATGTGCAGGGAAGGGATGGCCCCGGTCGCGGCGGCCGCGACGGTGCCACCCACAGCGACCGTGCCCACGGCGACGGCGGCAACGGCCAGCTTGCTGGACACCAGCGTGGTGAAGAACGACATGAAACCTCCATAGTTGTACGGCTCCGAATACAAACCCGATCAGGGGGAACCCCACCCGGGCGCGGGAAGAAGCTCCTCCAGCACCCCCGCATGTTCTATATCGACGCAGTGCCCCCGAGGGTTACGGCCTTCACCAAGAAAATCGAAGACTGTCGCGAGCGATCGTGGACCAGAGGTGCGGCAGTCCTCGGCAGCGCGCCGAACGGACACTCCCGATCATCCTGCACCTTGATGTTGAGATTCTGAGCGATCGCCGGGGCACCCGCCTAAAACTCTGCTGGCGGTTCGGCCGGGGGGCTCACCCGTAGCGCCAGTGTCGTGCTCGTTGGCGAACGTGACTCGGGAATCGCTTGACCTCCTCGGAATGTCTTTGCCGGGATCTGTCCACCCGTGGCGAGGGACGCTGATCCCCCGTCTGTTGTCCGGGTCTACGACACCATCGGGAGCTTTCCAACCGTCGCCAACACCAATCCGCGCTCGGATACCATGTCCCGGTCGAGTGTGAATCAGCAAGTGCAGGCACCCGAGAACGACGAAGGCCCTCCTACTCACGGTCTTCTAGGTCACCTTCGATGTCCAGGTAGATCCGCTGCATCTGCGCCATCGTCTCAGCGTCGGGTTCAGCCCACAGGCCACGCTCGGCGGCCTCGTGCAGGCGCTCGACGATCCCGCGAAGCGCCCACGGATTGGATTGGCGCAGAAACTGCTGGGTGGTCTCGTCAAGGACGTACTCCTGGGCAAGCTTTTCGTACATCCAGTCGTGCACGACCCCCACGGTGGCGTCGAAGCCGAAGAGGTAGTCGACGGTCGCGGCGAGTTCGAAGGCGCCCTTGTAGCCGTGGCGACGCATCGCGGCGATCCAGCGGGGGTTCACCACGCGTGAGCGGAAGACCCGGGCAGTTTCCTCGGCCAGGGTGCGAGTGCGGATCGCGTCCGGGGCGGTGGAATCACCGATGTATGCCTTGGGCTCGGAGCCGGTGAGTGCACGGACCGTGGCGATCATTCCCCCGTGGTATTGGAAGTAGTCGTCGGAGTCGGCGATGTCGTGCTCGGCGGAGTCGACGTTCTTGGCTGCCACCTCGATCCGTCGATAGTTGGTGCGCATGTCGTCCGCCGCGGGGACTCCGTCGAGGCCCCGGCCGTAGGCGAAGCCTCCCCACACTGTGTAGATCTCGGCGAGGTCGGCGTCGTTACGCCAGGAGCCGGATTCGATGACCTGCAGCATGCCCGCCCCGTAGGCGCCCGGTTTGGACCCGAAGATGCGGGTGGTGGCCCGGCGTAGGTCGCCGTGGCCGGCGAGGTCGGCCTGCGTATGCGCGCGGACGAAATTCCTGTCGGCCGGCTCGTCCAAGCCCGCCACCATTGCGACCGCGTCGTCCAGCATGGCGACCACGTGCGGGAAAGCATCTCGGAAGAACCCGGAGATGCGCACGGTGACATCGATGCGCGGGCGCCCCAACTCCTCGAGTGAAACGACAGAGAGTCGCGATACCCGCCGTGACTGCTCGTCCCATTCGGGGCGGACGCCCAGGAGCGCGAGCACCTCGGCCACGTCGTCACCACCGGTGCGCATCGCGCTGGTGCCCCATACCGACAGGCCCACGGACCCCGGGTGAGTGCCTGTCTCGGCGAGGTACCTGTCGATGAGGGAGTCGGCCATGGCCTGGCCCGTCTGCCAGGCTAGCCGGGAGGGCACGGCCCGGGGGTCGACGGTGTAGAAGTTGCGACCGGTGGGCAGCACGTTGACCAGGCCTCGCAGCGGTGAGCCTGACGGACCGGCTGGGACGAAACCACCATCGAGCGCGTGAATGATCGCGTCCAGTTCGTCGGTGGTGCGGGCGAGGCGGGGCACGACCTGCTCGGCCGCGAAACCGAGCACCCTCTGCACCTCAGGGTCCTGGTGAAGGTCCGGAATCACCGCCCGGTCCCAGCCGGCCGCTTCCATCCGCTCGACAAGCCCGCGGGCGCGGCCCTCCGCGTCGTCGATCGCCTTGAGATCGGCGTCCTCAGCCAGGCCCAGTGCGGTGCGCAGGCCGGGGACGGCATTCCCGACTCCTCCCCACACCTGGGTAGCACGGAGGATCGCCAGCACCAGGTTGACCCGCGCCTCACCCGTGGGTGGGGCGCCGAGGACGTGGAGCCCGTCGCGGATCTGGGCGTCCTTGATCTCGCACAGCCAGCCGTCGACGTGGAGCAGGAAGTCGTCGAATTCGGTGTCCTCGGGTCGTTCGTCGAGTCCGAGGTCTCGGTGCATCTCGGCCGAGCGCATCAGCTGCCAGATGTCTCCCCGGATCGCGGGCAGCTTGGCCGGGTCCATCGACGCCACGTTCGCGTGCTCGTCGAGCAGCTGCTCGAGTCGGGCGATGTCGCCGTACGACTCGGCACGGGCCATCGGCGGCACGAGGTGGTCGACGATCGTGGCGTGAGCCCGCCGCTTGGCCTGAGCGCCCTCTCCCGGATCGTTCACGAGGAACGGGTAGATCAGCGGCAGGCTGCCGATGGCTGCGTCCGGGCCGCACGAGGCCGACATCGCCGCCCTCTTGCCCGGCAGCCACTCCATCGAACCGTGCTTGCCGAGGTGGATGACCGCGTCCGCCTCGAATCCCCGCTCGATCCAGCGGTACGCGGCCAGGTAATGGTGGCTGGGAGGCAGGTCGGGGTCGTGGTAGATCGCCACCGGGTTCTCGCCGAAACCACGCGGAGGCTGAATCAGCAGTACGACGTTCCCGGCACGCAGGGTCGCGAGGACCAATTCGTCGTCGTCGTTCACGAACAGGCGCCCGGGAGACTCTCCCCAGGCTGCGGTCACCGCCGCACGAAATCCTGCGGGCAGATCGGCCGTCCAGGCATCGTAGTCCGGCTTCGAGATCCGCACGTGCGCCTCGGTCAGCTGGGCCGAGGTGAGCCATTCCTCGTCCTGTCCTCCCGCGGC
>DAIESZ010000030.1 GCA_027346035.1 Propionibacteriaceae bacterium | reverse complement strand
CGGGGCTGCAGTTCCTCACCCAGAACCGCTCGGTGGCTACCCGAGAGATTCTCGCCAGGCTGCTCGAGAGTCGTCGGTGGTGAAGGGGTCGATGATGTCGATCGTGACCAGGCGCTGCGTCGGTCGGGTGAGCGCGACGTAGAGGACCCGCTCGCCGCCGCTGCTCTCGGCGACGATGTCATCGGGGGACACCACCACGACGGCGTCGTATTCGAGGCCCTTGCTCTGCAGCGGTGTGAGCACCGCCAGCCGGCTCCGTGCCGGGTGGCGGGCCGGCAGGTGGTCGAGGTGGGCGATGAGACTCGGGGGGATGATGATGCCGATCGTGCCTTCGACCTCATCGGCCAGGCGGTCGATCAGCGAGTGGACCACGTCGACCCACCTGTCGCGGGGCACCTGCAGCAGTTCGGGGTCGATGCCGGTGTGCCGCACGGCCCTCGGCAGCGAGGCCTCCGGGAACGCGTGGGTGATGACCTGCCCGGCGAGTTCGAACACCTCGGCGGGACTGCGATAGTTGATGCGCAGCTCGAAGCTGCGGGACGGTGCCGAGCCGACCAGTTCGCGGATCGCGGCCCCCGTTTCGTGGACGTCGGGCCATGACGACTGCGCCAGGTCGCCGACCAGCGTCCACGACGCCTGGGGACCACGTCGGCGGACCATCCGCCACTGCATCGGCGTGATGTCCTGGGCCTCGTCGACGAGCACGTGGGCGAACGTGTCGACCGGGTCTTCGTCGTTCTCGTCGGTGCCGCGCTCGTCGCGCAGCCAGTCGGCCATGGTCACGAGTTCCTGGATCTCGCCGCCCTCGACGAATACCTCGGGCTCGTCGTCGGGGTCGTCGGGAGCGCGGCCCACCAGGGTGGCCAGCTCGTCGAGCAGGGCGATGTCGGAGATGGTGAACTGGGCGCCGGCCAGGCGGTCGGGCACCGAGAGGTCGACATGGTCGTAGCTTGCGGCGAGGACGTCGCGTTCCTGGTCGTTGAGCAGGTCGGAGGCCAGGGTGTCGAGGAGGTCGCGGTCGCCCAGACGGCCGAGGGCCTGCCGGGGTGTGACCGTCGGCCACCACGCGTTGAGGAACATCCGGTAACCGGCCTGGCTCTGCACGAGATCGTCGAACTGGTCCCGGTCGAGGTCGGGTGGACGCGAGCCGCCCGTGTCGAAGCGGTGCCACAGGGCGTTGAGGATCGCGTGCTCGGCGGCCGGGCGTCCCCGGTTCAGTTGATGGGTCGCCAGCACGTCGCGGCGGATCCGCTGCAGCCGCGTGCGGTCGAGGATCAGGACGTCGCCCTTGACCGTGGCCCTCAGCGGCTGGGCGAGGTCGTCGACGAGCGGCTCGGAGACGACGCGGCGCAGCAGGGTCAGCATGCGCGGGCTGCCCTTGATGGCCGCCGCGGCGGCGGAGTCGTTGCGTTCGGCGACGAAGCCCAGGGTGTCGATGGCCATCGAGCCGATCGAGCGCAGGGTGACGGAATCCTCACCCAGGCTGGGCAGCACCCGCTCGATGTAGTTCATGAACAACGCCGAGGGGCCGACGACCAGCACACCGCCCTTTTCGAGCCGCTTGCGGTTCGTGTAGAGCAGGTAGGCGGCCCGGTGCAGCGCGACCACCGTCTTGCCCGTTCCGGGGCCACCGGTGATGATCGTCACCCCCTGGTAAGGGGCGCGGATCGCCTTGTCCTGCTCGGACTGGATGGTGGCGACGATGTCGCGCATCTGGGGCCCGCGCGCCCTGGTGAGGGCCGCCATCAACGCGCCCTCACCGATGATCGGGAGGGTGGTGGCGTGGGAGGAGTCGAGCAGATCGTCCTCGATGCCCACGACCTTCTCGCCGCGCGTGCGCAGCACCCGACGGCGGATGACCTCGAGCGGGTTGTTGGCGGTCGCCCGGTAGAACGGCTCGGCCGCGGGGGCGCGCCAGTCGATGACCAGCGGTTCGTAATCGTCGTCGCGGACGCCGAGCCGGCCGATGTGACGCGCCTCGCCGTCGGTGAGATCGATCCGCCCGAACACGAGTCCCTCGTGTTCGGCGTCGAGACTGGCCAGGCGTCGGGCGGCCTGGAAGGCGAAGGCGTCACGCTCGAACAGGGCGGTGCCGTGCTCCTCGCGCAGGAAGTCGGCCCGATCGCTGAGATAGCGGGACCGGCCCTCGCGCTCGATCTGGCGGGCCGAGGCGGTGTCGATCTCGAGTTGCGCGTAGACCCGGTCGACGTGGACCTGTTCGGCGGCGAGTTCCCTGGCGAGACGGTCGGGTGTGGTGATGTGTTCGGGTGCCTCCGGTGCGCTGAATGCCTTGTCGGCCTGAGACTCACCCACGGACGAATCCCCCAATGACAGGTCTCCCTCGGTTGATGGTACGGCGTTCAGATCCCATGGTGATGGAGCAGCCACGTACCTTTCCTCACTGATGGTGACTATCTACCCTACTCCTCGGCCACGGAGGGCGGCATCACGACCGGGGGGCACGGGGTCCGCGGTTGGTGGGGCGGATGTCCTCGCCGGTGAGCGATTCGTGGATCTCGTACACCGCCAGCGCCGCGGACAGCAGTTCGGCCCAGGGCTCGTTGCCGGCGGGACTGGAGGCCGACGCCCGCCAGCGTCCGTCGGGGCCGCGCAGGGGTGGCCGGGCCAGCCACGATCTCCACGAGGCGGGCGCCAGCCCCCATTCGGACCTCGGGGTCGCGGAGCGGTGGTCGTGCTCGATCACCTCGACCACCTCGCCCGCCGGACGCCGCCAGCGCACGACCGGTCCGGCGTCGTGATGCTCGACGGTGCACGCGATCCCCGGCGGGGGGGCGCCCTCGTGGGGGAGCGCGTCGCGGCTGACAGCCGGGGCGAGGGCGGGTGTGGCGGTGCGGCGTCCGAGCCACCCGGTGGGCCGGACGGGGCGGGCGTCGAGTTCGGCGTCGGGATGGCCGGGCAGCGCGGCGGGGGTGTCGTGGACCTCGACCCGGCGCAGGGCCAGGCGCTCGACGAGCAGGTCCATGAGCCGGCTCGCGGGCTGGGGGTGGCCGGTGTCGGCGTCGATCAGGTTCCACCGGCCGAACTGCCGGTCGATGGCCGCGCGGGTCAGCAGCAGCGCCGGGGCCGACCCGTCGGGCGCACCGGAGATCGGGGCCAGACTGGTGACCACGCGAGCCAGGTGAGGCTCGCGCAGGCGTGCGGCGATCTGTTCCAGGCTGTGCCGGGCCCAGACCGCGCGCCGCTCGTCGCGCGTGAGGGCGGGCGGACGCGGGCGTTCCACTCCGAGCCGGCGCAGCGCGAGCCACACCTCGCCGGCCTCGTCGAGCAGCGTCGACCATCGTTCCGCCGCCGGCTCCCCGAAGGCGTCGGCCACCGCGTGGAACTGGGCCCCGCGCTCGGCGGGCAGCAGCAGCCGGCGTCCGTCAGGGAAGAGGTGCTCGGTGGGTGGTGCCGGGGCCAGGGTGAGGTGGTGACGGGCGAGTTCGACGTCGAAGGCGCGCCCGGACTTGCGCAGGAGGTCCATCCAGGCGGCGCGCAGCGCGACCGTCTGCGGCAACGAATCGGGGACGCCGTCCCCGCCGGCCCAGTGGCCCCCCAGGGGTTCGCCGGCGGTGTCGAGCAGCACCCGGTGCCCGGCCTTGGCGAGCCGGATGGCGGCGGCGATGCCGGCCAGGGTGGCGCCATGCACCACCACGGTGGTGCCCGCCGCGGCCCGGCCGGTCATGCCCTCCTCGCAGCCGGGGAGAGGAAGCGCCGCACGGCCTGGAAGCCCCTGACGACCCGGCTGAACACCAGGGCGACCATCAGGACGCCGAGGACGAGCATCGTGCCGGCGCACACGGCGGCGATGTCCGGATGGAGCACCGCGAGACTCGTGATCGAGGCCACGGAGACGTCGTTGCCGAGCGACGCGAGGATGTTGCTGGCCGGTTCGGGCGAGGTGTTGATGGCCATCCGGATGCCGGTCTTGGTGAGGTGGGACGCGAGGGCGGTCGCCCCGCCGACGGCGGCGAGGGTGATCGTGGGCATGCCACCCTGCGTCCCGCCCAGGAGGGCGCCGATCAGCGCGCCGGCCACCGGGCGGATGACGGTGGACAGTGTGTCCCAGACGCTGTCGAGATAGGGGATCTTGTCGGCGGTCAGGTCGAGTGCCGCCAGCACCCCCATGACGATCAGCACATCGGTGCGCTCGAAGCCGGCGGGGACGCTCGGCTCGTGGGCGAAGCGTCCGATGAGCCCCAGGATGAGCACCGTCGCGTAGGCATTGATGCCCGAGGCCCACCCGGAGGCGAAGGCCATGGGGATGAGGTTCACGCTGCCCAAGGGTAGAGGAGCGCCGCGCCGGGCTCCACGGCCCGTGGGCCGGGTGAGGGCGGGGTCGGATCCGCGCCGTCGGGGGTGGCCGGCTGCCGGAGAAGGCCTGTTGACGAAGTGTCCGGGGACGGGTCTACAGTGGATCCAGTTCGAAAGCATGTTCGATTAACCGTTGGGGTTCTACCGGTTGTCCCGCCGGCAGGGGAAGGCCCGTCGCGGTGATCGTGCCTTCGGACGCCGACTCCGGCGCGGGTGGCTTCGACCCCCGCCCGCGCCGGGGTTCCTCGGG
>DAIESZ010000015.1 GCA_027346035.1 Propionibacteriaceae bacterium | reverse complement strand
CTGCCCGAGGCCCAGCGCGACCGGTTCATGGCGAGGATCACCATGGGCTACCCCGCGCGGATCTCCGAACTCACCATGCTCGAGGCGCACGGCGCCGCCAACCCGCTCGATTCCCTCGAGCCCGTCACCGACGCCGCCAGCGTCAACCGGCTGATCGCGACCACCCGCAGCATCCACGTGGCCCCGGCGGTCAGGGACTACATCATCGACATCGTCACGGCCACCCGTGCGAGCGGCTCGCTGCGGCTCGGCGCGAGCCCGCGGGCGAGCCTGCACCTGTTGCGGATCGGGCGGGCACACGCCGCGATGAGCGGGCGCGACTACGTCATCCCCGACGACATCTCCTCGTTGGCCAGCGCCGTGCTCGGCCACCGCGTGCTGCCCTCGACCCAGGCTCAGATGGCCGGTCGCAGCGTCGACCAGATCGTCGCGGACCTCGTGGCCTCGGTGCCCATCCCCGACAGGAACTGATCCGATGCCCGTCTCCGCGTCCAGGTCCCTGACCGCGAGGGGCCGCTTCTTCCTCGTCGGCGGGGCGTCGGTTACCGTGCTGGGCGCCCTGTGGGGAGAGCGGGAACTGGCGTGGATCGGGGTGCTGCTCATGGCGCTGCCCGTGGCGGCGATGATCGTCCTGCACCGCACCCAGGTGCGGCTGTCCTGCGAGCGGACCGTCACCCCCTCGCGCGGAGCCATCGGGGACCGGCTCACCGCAGACCTGCGCCTGGCCAAGACCGGGGCCCTGCCCGTCGGCCTGCTGCAGTTCGAGGACGCCGTGCCACCCCAGCTCGGCCGGCCTCCCCGATTCGCCGTGCACCGGTTCGCCGGCCCGTGGGAGCGGCGGATCACCTACCCCCTCATGGGACTCGCCCGCGGCCGGTTCCGGGTCGGACCCCTCATGGTGCATGCCGCCGACCCGTTCGGCATGGCCCGCCTCGACAGCACCTTCACGGGCACCGAGGAGGTGATGATCACCCCGCGGGTCTTCCCGCTCCAGCAGCTCACCACCAGCGGCGGCGCCGGCGCCGCCGGCGACACCACCCCCCGGCACATCGGACACCTCGGCCAGGATGACGTGCTCGTGCGCGAGTACCGCCAGGGCGACGACGTCCGCCGGGTGCACTGGCGGTCCACCGCGCGGTGGGGCGAGCTCATGGTGCGTCGCGAGGAGCAGGCGTGGGAGCCCTCGGCCACCGTGCTGTTCGACAACCGCGCCACCCACCACGCGGGCACCGGTCGGGGCAGTTCCTTCGAATGGGCCGTGTCGGCCGCGGCGTCGGTGTGCAGCCACTTCGCCGGAGGGGGATACCGGATCGGGCTCATCGATGCCGCCGGACGGGTCGCCACCGGAGGGATCGAGGATCCGCGGGCCGCGCGTGAGGCGATGCTCATCGCACTCACCGACTCGGCACTGTGCCGGGCCGAATCGCTCACGGCAGCCGTCAACGCGTCGATCGCCGCCCGGGATGGCGAGATCGTCGTCGCGGTCCTCGGACGATTGAGCCCCGACGACATCGTGAGTCTCGAGCGCGTCCGGCGGATGCGGTCCCAGGGCGTGGCCCTGGTGCTGCACACCGACACGTTCGCGGCGTCCGGGGGGGTTCCGGACGCGGCCCAACTCGACGCGGTGCGACGGTTGCGCGAGCAGCGGTGGCGGGTCGTCGAGGTCAGCGCGGGCACGGGCGTGCCCGACGCCTGGGAACTGCTCCGACGGGAGGCCCTGGTGTGAATCCCCTGGCGATCATGCGGACCGCCCTCGTCCTGTGGCTGGCCGCCGCGGCGTCCGTGCTGCCCTTCTCGAACATCACCCGGGACGGCCTGTTGATCGGGGAGGCCGTGGCCCTCGCCGGGGCGCTCGTGTTCCTCGCCGGCGGGCTCCGGCTGGCCCGGGTGCGACCGCTCGTGGTGCACGGCGTCCAGTTGCTGTTCCTCGGGGCCGTGCTGATCCTCGCCGAACTGCAGATCCGCACGGAACAGGGCCAATCGGTCGGGTTGCGTGCGGTCGCCGCCAGCGCGATCACCCAACTGCGCGACGAGAGCGCGCCCCTCAGCGTCTACCCCCCCACCAGATGGTTGCTCGTGGCGTTCATCGCCCTGTTGGTCATCGTCACCGATGTCATGGTCTCGACGCTGGGCGCTCCGGCCTGGGCTCTGCTGCCGCTCGCCACCCCCTACATCATCGCCACCCTCACCATCAGCGGGGACCTGCCGTGGTGGCAGTTTGCGCTGGTCACCCTCGGTTACCTGGCCATGCTCGCGGTCGAGGCGGTCAACCGGAACGAGGAATGGACCCGCAACGTCAACTCCGACACGGCGCGCCGGCGCAGCACCCAGTTGGGAGTCTGGCGGATGGCGCTGCTCGTCGGCCTGCCCGCGCTGGTCGGGTCCCTGGTCCTCGGGTCGGCCGTCCCGCTCATCGGCACCGCGCCTGCCATCGGGAAGGGGTCGGGCAACGGCCCGATCCGGATGCAGGACCCGACGATCAACCTCTCCCAGGACCTCAATCAACCGGTCAACCGACGGGTCCTCACCTACACCACGTCCAACGGCCAGCCTGTCTACCTGCGGCTGGCCACCCTCAGCGTCGTCGACGCCAGCGGATGGAAGCTGGCGGGCGTGTCGCTGCTCAACGGCCGGCTCCCGTCCGCGCCCGGAGCCGTACTCGGCCAGGTCAAGGTCACCACCCACGTGACGATCGACAACCTCGACAGCGAATACCTGCCCGTGCCCTACTCGCCGGCCTCCTTCAGCGCCCCGGGCGCGTGGGCCTACGACCCGACGTCGCTGATGGTGCTGTCGACCAAGGCTTCCGGCCGCCTGCAGGCCACCCGCAACCTTTCCTACACGGTCACCTCGGCGATCGAGGAACCCACCCCGACGCAGTTCGCCCAAGCCACGGCCGGAGTCCCCCCACGCGACGCGCAGATCCTCTCGAACGTGCCCGCCGACGTACCTCAGGTGATCATCGACCTCGCCCACAAGATCACCCAGGGCGCCGCGAGCGACGCGATCAAGGCGGCCGACATCCAGGCGTACCTGACCGACCCCACCCGGTTCACCTACGACACCACCGCCCCGAGTGGCACCGGCTACGGCGTGCTGGTGAACTTCCTCACCAAGACCCATAGCGGATACTGCATCCACTTCGCCTCCGCGATGGCGCTGATGGCGCGCATCGTGGGAATCCCCTCGCGGGTCTCGGTGGGATTCGCCCCCGGCACCAAGGTCGGCAACCACTACGAAGTCGACATCAAGGATGCCCACGCCTGGCCCGAACTGTACTTCGAGGGGTACGGATGGGTGCGCTTCGAGCCCACCGCCGCCGTCGCGGGCGCCCCGTCCTGGACATCGCTGGACAGGCTCCAGGTGACCCAGCCGACGGCGGTCGGTTCGGCGCCCGCCATCGCCCCCGCCTCCACCGACCCGACCCAGCTCCCGTCGGTGTCGGGCGGCCCGGTCCTCCCCGTCCACGAGAGCCCGACGGCACCCGTGACGACCACCACGTCGAACGGCATGCCGGGGCGACTCGCCCTGGCCCTCGTCG
>DAIESZ010000011.1 GCA_027346035.1 Propionibacteriaceae bacterium | reverse complement strand
GACGCAGATCGCCACCGGACACATCGACCTCGCGGCGATGGAGAAGCAGCAGGCGTCCGGTAGCGGCTCAGGCACGAGCATCACCAAGCTGCTGGGGCTGCTGACCACCGTGCACGGCAGCTACGGCACCGCGCACGTGCTCGACGGCACCCTCGTCTCGATGGTCATCACCACCGAGGGGCGCTACGCCGTCGGAGCGGTCGCGCCCGACAAGCTGCTCGCCGCGCTTCCCGCCAAGTGACGGGTCGCCCGGATGAACCCGACCGTGGAGGCGGCGCCCGTTGACGCGGGCGCCGTCGCCTTTCCCCTGAGCGTTCCCGAGGACGCCGCCGTCGCCACCACCGGCCTGACCAAGGCCTTCTCGGGCAAGACCGTCGTCGACCACATCGACCTCCGCGTCCCCCGCGGGGCGGTCTACGGCTTCCTCGGTCCCAACGGGTCGGGCAAGACCACGACGATCCGGATGCTGCTGGGCCTGGCCCGGCCGACCTCGGGGACTGTCCGCCTGCTCGGCCGGTCGTACCCGGACGCCGTCGAGTCGCTGCACCGGGTCGGTGCCCTCGTCGAGGGTCCGGCGTTCCACAACCACCTGAGCGGCCGGGCGAATCTCGCCCGGATCGACGCGGCCGACGCCCGCTCCGACCCGCGCACCAGCAGGGCCCGCATCGACAGCGCCCTCGACCGCGTCGGCCTGCTGCCCGCGGCCGGCAATCGGTTCCGCATCTACTCCCTCGGCATGAAGCAGCGGCTGGCGATCGCCGCGACCCTGCTCATGCCACGCGACCTGCTCGTCCTCGACGAGCCCACCAACGGCCTCGACCCCCAGGGCACCCGCGAAGTGCGCCAGCTCGTCGGCTCGCTGTGCGACGACGGCGTCACCGTGCTGGTGTCGAGCCACCTGCTGAGCGAGATCGAACAGATGTGCTCCCACGTCGGCGTCATGAGCGCCGGACGCCTCGTGGCCCAGGGCCCGCTCGATGAGATCGGGGCGTCGCGCCGGCGCACCGTCACCGTGCGCACCCCCGACGGCGCCGATGCGGCGGCGGTGCTGCGTCGCCTCGACCTCGTCGACGTGACCTCCTCGAACGACCGCGCCACCGGAATCCCCGACGCGCAGCGCCCCGAGGACATCGTCGCCGAACTCGTGCGGGCCGGCGTCCGGGTGCAGGGGTTCAGCGAGGATCACGAACGCCTCGAGGACATCTTCGTGGGACTCACCGGGGAGGGTTTCGATGTCCGTGGCTGACCTGTCCGTCGAGGCACGGCCGGCGACCCGCCGCCGGGGGCCCGGCTTCTGGCGCTTCTTCCGCAGCGAACTGCGACTCATGCTCAGCCGGCGCCGCAACGAGTTCGGCCTGCTCGTGCTGGTGGCCGTCCCGATCCTCATCACCCTGGCCGTGCGCTACTCCCACCCCGGCCACCCCGACAGCGGCGGCGGGCCCGACTTCGTGTCACAGATCGCCGGCAACGGCGTCTTCGTCCCGCTCGCGGCGCTGACGCTCGAACTCACCATGTTCCTGCCGCTCGCGATCGCGATCATCAGCGGCGACGCGATCGCCGGCGAAGCCCACGGCGGCACGCTGCGCTACCTGCTGACGGTTCCGGCGGGGCGCACCCGGCTGATCGTGGTCAAGCTCGCCGCCCTGATGACCGGCGCACTCGTCGCCACGCTGTCGGTGGCACTCGTCGGGCTGGTGTCCGGCCTCATCGTCTTCGGCGGCGGTCCGGTGCTCACCCTGTCGGGCATCTCGATCAGCTTCGCCGACGGCCTGTGGCGGCTGCTGTTGGCCGCGCTCTATGTGAGCGCCGGGCTGATGGCGCTGGCCGCTGTGGGGCTGTTCGTGTCGACGCTCACCGAGCAGCCCATCGCGGTGACCGTGGTGATGATGCTCGCGACGATGAGCATGTGGATCCTCGACCAGCTGCCACAGCTCGACTGGCTGCACCCGTGGCTGCTGGTCGACCGGTGGACCGGGTTCACCGACCTGCTGCGCCAACCCCCCGCCTGGTCCACCATGCAGATGGGCCTGCTCGTCGACGCCGCCTACTTCGCCGTCTTCGCCCTGCTCGCCTGGGCCAGATTCAGCAACGCCGACATCACCAGCTGATATACCGCTCACCAGGGCCGGGGCCGAGTAGGGTGCCGATCATGTCGGAACCCCGATTCCGGGTCGCCATCGTCGGCGCCGGACCGTCCGGACTGTTCGCCGCCCAACACCTCACCGCCACCGGCGAGGTGGCTGTCGACATCTACGATCGCCTGCCGACCCCCTACGGACTGCTGCGCTACGGCGTCGCCCCCGATCACACGTCGATTAAGTCGGTCGCCAACGCCCTGGCCCGGGTGTTCGACGGCGGAATGGTGCGCTTCCTCGGCCTCGTGCACTTCGGCCGCGACATCACCCGCGAAGAACTGCTCAGCGCCTACGACGCGGTGATCTACGCGGTCGGCGCCAACGAGGACATGCACATGGGCATCCCCGGCGAGGGGGCCGTCGGCAGCGGATCCGCCCGCGAGTTCGTCGCATGGTATTCCGGGCACCCCGACGCCTCGCCGCAGTCACTCGCCGGCGTCCGAGGGGCTGCCACCATCGGGGTGGGCAACGTCGCCGTCGACGTCGCCCGGATCCTGCTCAAGGAGCCGCTCGCGCTCGACGAGACCGACATGCCCGAGGAGGTGCTGGCCGAACTGTGGCCGGCCAACGTCACCGACGTGTGGGTGGTCGGACGCCGCGGCCCCCAGCACGCCAGCTTCACCACCACAGAGCTGCGCGAACTGTGCACCCTGCCCGAGGTGCAGGTGGTCATCGACCCCGCCGTGCTCGAGGGCATCGACGAGGCCGTGCTCGACCGCCGCATCCGCGGAAACCTCGCTGTGCTGCGGGACGCCGCACGGCGCGAGGTGCCCGATCCCCGCGCGCGGCTGCACTTCGCGTTCTGGCGGCGTCCGGTGAGTGTCCTCGGCGATCCCGTGACCGGGTTGGTCATCGAACGCACGGCCCTCGACGAGGACGGTCGACTCGTCGGCACGGGAGAGACCGAGCGGATCGACGTGCAACTCGTGCTGCGTGCCATCGGCTACCGCGCGGTGCGCCTCCCCGGCATCCCGTTCGACGAGCGGCACGGGGTCATCCCCTCGGAGGGCGGCCGCGTCGTCGACGGCGACGACGTGTGCCCGCGCGAATACGTCGTCGGATGGATCAAGCGCGGACCCATCGGGGTCATCGGCACGAACAAGTCCGATGCCCGCGAGACCGTCGACGCCCTGCTCGCCGACCTGGCCTCCTCCGGGCCACTGCCCCAGCGTGGCGACGCCCTTCAACTCATGGCCGCCCGGGGATTCTGGCCGTCGACGTTCAGCGACTGGGAACGCATCGATGCGGCCGAGGCGAACCGGGGGGCGTCCCACGGTCGCCAGCGGATGAAGCTCGAGGCCTGGCACGAACTGCTCGACCTCGTGCAGCGGGAACGCCCCGGCGGGCCGATCCCGCTGGGGTGACCCGTATGGGGCGTCACTGCTGCAGGTAGTTCTGAAGCTGCTCGCGTTCGAACTCGAGCTCGCCGATCCGGGTCTTGACGACGTCGCCGATGCTCACGATGCCCGCGATGTGGCCGCCCGCGTCGACCACGGGCAGGTGACGCACCCGCCGCTCGGTCATCACCACCATGAGATCGTCGGTGACGCTGTCGTGGGTGCACGTGTCGGGATCGCGCGTCATGATGTCGGCGACACGGCGGCTCAGCGTGTCGACATCGTGATGGAGACTGCGCACCACGTCCCGTTCGGACACGATCCCCTCGAGCGTCGAACCATCTCCCGTGACCAGGACCGCGCCGACGTTGTTCTCGGCGAGGCGATGGACGAGCTCGGCCACCGTGGCGCCGGGATCGATGGTGACGACATCGGCACCCTTGGCCTGCAGCAGATGAAGAACCTTCATGGCGAACTCCCCGTTGAGTGACCGCGAAGTCTCAGACTCGCACACCGGTGGCGTCCCGACAAGGGGGCGGAGGACAGCGGCGGGCGTCGCCCATCGCCGGACACCCTCTCGAACGGCTCACGCGCACGCCCGCACCGGCGGCGCCGGGAGGGGCATGATGGGAACCTGTCGGCCATCCGATGCCGCAGGGGTCCGGGAGCGAGATGGCGCTGATCGATCGGGGCATGTCCCGAACCGGTGTCGTGGCCGCCCTCACATCCGCGGTGCTGTTCGGTGCCGGGACGCCACTGGCGAAAATCCTTCTCTCCGCCCGCGTCGACCCGTGGGTGCTCGCGGGCCTGCTCTACTGCGGCTCGGGCATCGGCCTGTTCGCGTACCGGCGCGTCACCCGGCGTCCCGCGGTGCGCCCGGCACGAACCGAATGGGGCTGGATCGGCGCGGCGATCGTGTCGGGCGGCATGGTCGGCCCGCTGCTGCTCATGGCGGGACTCGCGCTGGTGCCGGCGTCCGGCGCATCGCTGCTGCTCAACGCCGAGGCGGTGCTCACGGCCGTCATCGCGTGGGTGGTGTTCGGCGAGCCGGCCGGCCGGCGCATCGTCACCGGCATGGCCCTCATCGTGGCCGGGGCCGTGGTGCTGTCGCTGCCGGGCACGGGTGTCGCCCCCGTGGCTGGGGGGTGGGGATCGCTGTTCGTGGTCGGTGCGTGCGCGGCCTGGGCCATCGACAACAACCTCACCCGGAAGGTGTCGCTCACCGACGAAACCTGGCTGGCCATGGTGAAGGGCCTGGTCGCGGGCCCGGTGAACCTCGCGCTGGGCCTGGCGACCAGTGCCGTGCTCCCCCTCGGCCGCGGACTCCTCGGGGCGCTCCTCATCGGATTGTTCGCCTACGGGGTGAGCCTCGCACTGTTCATCGTCGCACTGCGCGAACTGGGCACCTCCCGCGCCGGCGCGTACTTCTCCACCGCCCCGTTCGTCGGCGCCGCCCTGGCCATCGCCCTCGGGGCGGCGTTCACCTGGCAACTGGCCGGAGCCGGCGTCCTCATGCCCGGGGGCGTCGCCCTGCACCTCACCGAGCGGCACGCCCACTCGCACACTCACGACCCCATCCGCCACACCCACCGCCACCGGCACGACGACGGGCACCACGCCCACGAACACTCCCACCCCGTCGCCGCGGGCACGTGGCACACCCACGAACACGTGCACGAACCGACGACCCACGCGCATGCGCATCTGCCCGACGTGCACCATCGGCACCGCCACTGACCGGCGTCCCGAGGCCACTGACCGGCGTCCCGAGGCGAGGGCCAGGGCGGCGGGAGGCGCGAGCCAGGGCGGGGGGAGGCGCGGGCCAGGGTGGAGACGGCTGGCGAAAACGACGGGCGGCATCCGAACGGCTGGCGAAAACTGCTCCGGCTGGCGAAAACATCACCAGATCAGCAGAGATCGCCAGCAACCCCGCAGACATCGCCAGCAGAACCGTCGAGAGCGCCAGCCGCGCAACCCCACCCGTCACTGACCAACCCCAGAAGACGCCCGGACGACCGACCCATCACGTGACCCGCGAGCCCCTACGCACCCACAAGCCCCCTACTCACCCGCCGGACAACCACCCGAACACCAGCCCACCCCGGAGCCCAGCCCACCCGAACGCCAGCCCACCCCGACTCCCCCG
>DAIESZ010000007.1 GCA_027346035.1 Propionibacteriaceae bacterium | reverse complement strand
GGACGACGGCAACAACACCCTGGCCATCGCCCCCACCGTGTGCGTCGCCTACGAGCGGAACGTGCAGACCAACCGACGCCTGACCGAGGCCGGCATCACCGTGCTGCCGATCAGCGGCTCCGAACTCGGTTCCGGGCGCGGTGGCCCGCGCTGCATGAGCTGCCCCATCGCCCGCGAGGACTAGGCACGCGAGGCCCGCGGCCTCCCCTGCGAGCGGCCCGGCGGGGTCGTCCCGGCGTCGTCCTTCCGCCCGACGCGGTGAGCCCGCCCGGCATTAGGCTCGCTCCAGCGGGTTGAAACCGACCCCACCGGAGACGCCGACGTCGGCCCACCGGTGCCGCGGTGCAAGGGGAGATCACATGTACGAGACGGACGACACCCGGCATCACGACGCCGGCGGCGGAGCGCCCGATCTCCTGCAGGACGCCCGCCGGGTCGAGGCCGGGCACCAGGAGATCTACCGGATCCAGCTCGAACTCGGCGATCGGATCGAGCAGCTGCGGGCGGGGTGGAGCACCGCCGATGCGGCGGGGTTCTACGGTGATTACGAGCTCTTCGACGGCGCCATCGAACGCATCAAGGAGTCCCTCGACCTCATGCACGGCCATCTTGTCGCGGCGCACCGCTCCCACCACCCGGCGGGAGCCGACCAGTGAACCTCACGCGATGGTTTCGCCGGCCCGAACAACCCACCGATGGCCCCGGGTCCCCACTGCGCCCCGCATCAGACGAACGGATCACGGTCGGCGCCGATGACCTGGCGGAGGCCCAGCAGCGGATCATCGCTGTGCTCTCCGCGCTCAGCGGGGAGCTTCAGGCGTCGCGAGACCTGTGGGACGAACCGACGCGGGCAGCCCACCAGCGGATGCAACAGGAGTGGCGGGCGTCGCTGAAACGGATGGACGCCACGATCGCCCTGGTGCGGGGGGACGACGCCGGCCGACGGTGAGCGCCGCCGACGACCGGATCCATCCCGGCGAGCCGCCGTTCACGCGGTGTAGCGGCGCAGCAACTGCTCGAACGGCACGACCTCGCCCCCGGCGTTCGGCCGGGCGGACCGAGCGTTGACGGCGTCCAGACGACCCGCGAGTTCGCCGGCGGCCCGCTCGATGCGGGCCTGCAGGCCCTCGCCCCCGCCGAAGTCGGACGTGGCCGCGAAGACGCCGGTCGGCACGGGCTCGGCCCCGAGGTACGCGAACAGCGGGCGCAGCGCGTGGTCGATCATCAGCGAGTGGCGTTCGCTGCCGCCGGTGGCCGCCAGCAGCACCGGCGTGCCCCTCACCATGTCGGCGTCGATGAGGTCGATGAACGACTTGAACAACCCCGAATAGCCGGCCTGGAAGGTCGGGGTGACCACGACGAGCGCGTCGGAGCGGCCGACCCGCTGCACCACCTCGGCAAGTTCGCCGGTGGGAAACCCGGTGAGCAGGGCGTCCATGATCGGGTGCGCGAACGATCGCAGGTCGACGATCCGCAGGTCGGGACCGGCCAGCTGCGCACCGACGGCGTCCGCGAGGCGCTCGGCCAGCAACCGGGACGACGAGGGCACGCGCAACCCCGCGTTGAGCACGGTGATGGTGAGGGACATGGCGGCCTCCTGACGGTGGCGGTGGGTGTGGGTGGGGGCGGTCAGGCCCCGGCGAGGACGTTGCCGTCCTCGGCCCGGGTGCCCGTGAAATGGTCGGCGCCGGGTGTGGCCGGCACCGGGTCCACGACCGCGGGACGCCGCGACGCGTGGGTCGGCGCGTCGGGTACGTCGCTCGGACGCAGCGCGTCGAACTCGCGGCGCAGCACCGGGGCGACCTCGGTGCCGAGCAGTTCGATCTGGTGCAGCACCTCCGCCAGCGGCAGGCCGGCGTGGTCGACGAGGAACAGCTGGCGCTGGTAGTCGCCGACGTAGTCGCGGAATCCGAGCGTGCGCTCGATCACCTGCTCGGAGGTGCCGACGGTGAGGGGGGTGGCGCGGGTGAACTCCTCGAGACTGGGACCACCCCCGTAGACCGGAGCCCGGTCGAAATAGGGGCGGAACCGGCGCACGGCGTCCTGACTGGTCCCGGCCATGAACACCTGGCCGCCGAGCCCGACGATCGCCTGGTCGGCGCGCCCGTGCCCGTAGTGCTCGAAGCGCCGCCGGTACAGGCCCACCATCTGCTTGGTGTGCTCGGGGGGCCAGAAGATGTGGTTCGAGAAGAAGCCGTCACCGTAGAACGCGGCCTGCTCGGCGATCTCGGGGCTGCGGATGGATCCGTGCCACACGAACGGGGGGACGCCGTCGAGCGGACGCGGCGTCGAGGTGAACGATTCGAGCGGGGTGCGGTGCCTGCCCGACCAGCTGAGGTTCTCCTCGCGCCACAGCCGGTGCAGCAATGCGTAGTTCTCGACGGCCAGGCCGATACCGTCGCGGATGTCGCGACCGAACCACGGGTAGACCGGGCCGGTGTTACCCCGGCCGAGCATGAGGTCGATGCGACCGTCCGCGAGGTGCTGCAGGTAGGCGTAGTCCTCCGCCAGGCGCACCGGGTCGTTGGTGGTGATCAGGGTGGTCGCGGTGGTGAGCACGATGCGCCTGGTCACCGCCGCCAGATGCGCGAGCAGGACCGGCGGGTTGGCGGGCGCGGCGAACGGCGGGTTGTGGTGCTCGCCGGTGGCGAAGACGTCGAGACCCACCTCGTCGGCCAGCTTGGCCATCTCGATGGTGGCCTTGATCCGCTCGTGCTCGGTGGGGGTGCGGCCGGTGGTGGGGTCGGTCGTGACGTCGCCGACGGTGAAGATGCCGATCTGCATGGTGATCCCCAATCTGTAATTGACCATTCAACCATCAATCGGGGCGGGGAATTCCCGGTCACGAGTCTCCCAGCGTGACCGCCTCGGCCTCGACCTCCGAATCGAGGGGCTCCGCACCGTGACCGGGGGCCGCGTCGATCGCGTGGATCGCGGCCCGGGCGGTCCACAGCACCGCCATCGCCGCGATCACCGCCACGGCCCCGACATAGAACGGCAGATGCACCGAAGTCTCGCCGAGGCGCCCCGCCAGCCAGGGGGCGATCGCCCCGCCGATGAACCGGACGAAGCTGTACGCCGACGAGGCGACGCTCCGCTCCACGGGCGAGATCTTCATCACCGTCTCGGTGATCAGGGTGTTGTTGATGCCGAGAGCCGCGCCGGCCAGGACCGTGCAGGCAACGAGCACCGGGCGTTCACCGGTGTAGCGCCCCATGATCGCGAGCAGCACCGCGAACACCCCGAGCGCTCCCACCAGCCCGACCGCCGTGCCCACCCGGCGCTGCACCCAGGGCGCGACCAGCACCGAGGAGATCGCCAGCAACAGCCCCCAGCCGAAGAAGACCAGGCCGACGCCGTGGGCGTCCATGTTCAGCGGGAACGGGGTGAACGCGAGCAGGGTGAAGAAGCCGAAGTTGTAGAGGAACGCGGTGAGCCCGACGGTGAGCAACCCCCGATGGCGCAGGGCGCGCAGCGGGGCGGAGATCGG
>DAIESZ010000366.1 GCA_027346035.1 Propionibacteriaceae bacterium | reverse complement strand
CTGCCCGTGGGAGGCCGTCGGGTGACAGCCGCCCGGCGCCTCGACGACGCCGTGCACGAGGAACCCGGGGATCGTGGTGCCGACAGGATGGCGGCTGACCTCGTCGGTCGGGACGACCCGCTCGACCTGGAGGACGACTGTCTTCGCGGCGAGGACCATAGCCCGGTCGACGAAGTGCGCGCCGGCGAGCACGGCGTTGCCGGCGGCGTCGGCCATCGCGGCATGCACGAGCGCGACGTCGGGAGCGAGCGGCCGGGCGGCGAGGACCTGCCTGCCCGTGAAGGGGTCCTCCACGAGCCGGTAGCTCTCCGGGTTCGCCTTCCACACGTCGGAGACCTCGAGCCCAGCGGGCAGCGCGACGAAGGGGAGGCCGCCGCCGCCGGCGGTGAGCCCGTGGGTGATGTAGGCCTCGTCGCACTCGAGCACCCGGAGCGAGCCCGACTCCACGGCCCGGCGGAACGCCGGCGCAAGGCCGAGGTGCTCGAAGCCCACGTAGGACGTGGCGACCTCGCCGACGAGGCCGGCCGCGATCAGAAGGTCGGCGTTGAACGCCCCGCACGGGCTCGTGAGCAGGCGCGCCACCCGCCGGTTCTGGCGCACCACCTCGCGCACGAGGGCCATCGGGTTGTTGTGGAGGTGCATGCCGCCCACGGCTAGAAGCCCGACCCCGTCGGGAACAAGGTGCGCGACCGCTTCGTCGAGTGCGACGACCTTGTCCACGCGGGCCTGCTCCTCTGCCGCTAGCCCGCCGGGAGCAGGGCGTTGATCTCGAGGTGGGCCGCCCACCCCTCAGGCAGGTCCGCCTGGGCGAAGATGGCGTCTACGGAACACGGATCGACGCACGCCGCGCAGTCGATGCAGGTCTGGTCCTTCGTGTCGACGCAGCCCCTGGCAATGACGTAGGCCACGGTACCCCTCCTGTCCTTCCTGGCCCGGATCGGGGCGGCTGTCGATCTACACTTCTCTGGCCGACCTACGGATGAGTGTAGACTAACCGTCTGGACAAGGCAAGCCAGGGGCGGTGCCGCGGGCGGCGATTGGGCCCCGCGTGGCGGCGTGCCGGCGTTCAGCAGATAGGCGAGCACCGTGTCGGTGCAGGCGCGCTTGTACCACGCGTGCTGCTCCCGCCAGTCGTCCTCCTGGAGCCACTGGAAGTGCAGCCCCTCGACGATCGCCCGGACGGCAACGGCGGCCTCGTCGACGTCGCGCACCCGGAACGTGCCGGTGGCGACGCCGCTGCGGATCACCTCGGCGTAGACCCGGTTGACGCTCGCGCGGAACGCGGCGCTGATCTGGCCGAAGCCGCTCACACGCGCCGCGTGGTCGATGAGGTCGAGGTAGGTGAGATAGAAACGCCGGCTCTGATCCGGGCCGAGGAAGATGGTCTCGATCATCGTCGCCACGGCGTCGACGGGCGACTCAGCGCCCGCGACCGCGTCGCGGATCCGGTCGCCGATCTCCTCGAGCACCCAGGACATGGCCGCGCCGACGAGTTGCTCTTTGGTCTTGAAGTAGTAGAGGACGATGCCTTTGCTAACGCCCGCCGCCGACGCGATCTCGTGGATCGGCACTCGCTCGACGCCGCGGTCCGCGAACAGGCGGTACGCGCTGCGGACGATGTGGACCTGGCGCTCGGACAGCCCGGCGACGTCCGGCCAACGGCCGGCCCCCGGCCTGAGACTCGCCGTCACCACCGCACGAGCCTACCCTGTGGCCACCTGCGCACCCCGCCGCGGGCCGGCGGGTGACGAGCCGGGCCGGTGCGCCGGCCGGCACCGCGGCGCGCTCCCTGCGACTCTGCCGCGGAGACGCAGTTCAGCAAGCGGTGTGGACCTTGGTGAAGTTCGTCGGCTCGAGGGTGCCGTTCACGTCACGGGTGATTGCGACCTGGGACGCCGTGAGCCCGGAATGGTCGGTCGAACTGAAGCGGTAGGTGCCGTCGCCGGTGGTGATCGTCATCGTTGACAGCGCCTTCGCGATGCCAGCCGGCGTGGACCCGTTCTCGCGGATCGCCTGGGCGATCATGGCCACCGCGCCGCCCGCATCGTAGGCGAACTCCGGTGGGAAGTAGCCGTTGGTCTTCTGGAAGGTGTCGGCGAACGACGTGATGACCGACCGCCCCGGGTAGCAGCCCGGGAGGTAGGGCGCGATGCCGCCAATCGAGCTGGCGATGATCGCGCCATCGCCGGCCGAGCCGACCGTCTTGGTGTAGAGGTACGACGCCTCGGCGTGGCTGAAGAGCAGGGCCATCGTGAGCCCCATCGCCCGGAACTGCTTGGTCAGGGTGACCTCCGCCGGGCCGGCGCCCCAGACCATGAGCCCCTGGGGGTTGGCCGCCTTCACCTGGGTGAGGATCGTGGTGAAGTCCGTGGCCGTCACCGAGAACTCTCCGTCGTAGACGAAGTGGATGCCGTAGCTCGGCGCCATCGCCTTCATGTTGTCCCAGCCCGCCGTCGGAAAGGCCGTGGCGTCATGCGCGACAGCCATCTTCGTCAGGCCCTTCTTCTTCATGTAGGCGAGGAGCTCCTCGGCGACGATCTTCGTCGTCGGCGGCGTCATGTAGACGTAGTAGTTGACCGGCGAGACGAGGTTGTCCGCAGCGGCGGTGTCGATGGTGGGGATCTTCGCCCGCGCGGCGTACGACTCCGTCGCCACCGCCGAGGAGGAGAAGACCGGGCCGACGATCGCCACTACGCCGTCGGACACGAGCGTCTGGTAGTCGGTCACCGCCTGGGTTGGGTCGGTCGCGTCATCGAGGACGATGAGGTCGATCTTGCGCCCGCCGATCCCTCCGGCCGCGTTGATGGCGTTGACCTCCTGTTCCGCGCCGAGCTTGTCGTTCGTGCCGAGCGGCGTGTAGGGGCCCGACAAGGACGTGATCATCCCGATCTTGATCGGGCCCTTCTGCCCGGCCGCTGCGGTGCTCGCGGTGGTGGGGCTCGGCGACGAGCTCGGCGACGAGCTTCCGCACGCCGCCATCAACGCGGATGCGACCACGAGCACCGCCGCCACGACGGGCGTCTTGCGGACGGCCCGGCGCTCGGTACCGCTGTGACGCTGAACGTCGCTGCTTGGCTTCTTCTCATGTGCCACGATCACACCCCCCGTTCTCTTGCCCGTCCGCCGTCGACGAACGTTCGACGAACTTACGTCGACCAGTTTGCTATACGTAGCATGTTTCTGTCAAGCACGCCTCCATCTCCACATGGCGGGCGCGGGGGAGCGCCAGCTGGCGGGCAGAGCCGATGGTGGCCAGAGCCGATGGTGGCCAGCGGCGGCTGGGCGATCTCTCATGGCGGCGTCCCAGGTCCCAGGGCGCGACGTCGGCCACGGAGGGCGTGACGCCGACGGCGCAGGTGCCCGAAAGTGGGTGCGTAGAGCCGAAGTGGGTGCATTCGATGCCCATACGGGGCACTGAACGGACCCAGTTCCAGTTACCGTACGTCCTCACCTGGCGCCGGGCACGCCTTCAGCGACGAGCGCTCTGCCCGCTTCTACGATCCCGCCCTCGACCGGCCCACGGGCACCTCCGTCAGCCGCCCCTCGTGAGGCGCAGCGCGAGGGCGACCCCGCCCAGGTAGCCGGCGTGCTCGTCGGCGGGGAGGGATGCGAGGTGGCAGGCGACGGTCCCCCAGTCGCCCCTCGCGACCGGGCCAGTGAGCGCCGCCTCCGGCCCCTGCCGGGCGACGTCGTCGAGGGCGGCGCGTGCCAGGGGAAGGAAGTCACCGAGCTGCAGGCCGGCGATCTCCGCCAGACGGGCAACCTGGCCGAGCGTGGCGACCACGTGGTTGGCGGCCACGGTGGCCGCCGCGTGATAGGTCGCGCGGACCTCGTCTCGGATCTCGACGGCCCGGCCGCCGAGCACCCCGGCGATGGTGGCCGCAATCGGGTCACCGGCGACACCGAAGGTGACCCCCGAGAGGAGACGCTCCGCACCGGCCGGCCCGGCCGGTAGTGGTACCAGGGGGTGCAGGACGGCCCTGCGCTCGTGAGGGGCGAGCACATCGGGTCCGAGGGCCCCCGCCATGTGCAGGACAGCCGTCGAGGGCACCCCCCGTACGCCAGCGGCCAGCCCGGCGATCGCCCCGTCTGGTGTGGCCAGCACTAGGGCGTCCACCCCTTCAGCTGCGCCGGACGTGTCGTCACCCCTGCCGAGCAGGCCAGCGATCTCCCAGCCTGCACTCGAGAGCGCGGCGGCGAACGCACTACCGGCTCTCCCGGGCCCGATGATCCGCACGGACGGCACCACTTGGACGCTACGCGGCCGGCGCTGGCCGTCGCAGTCCGGCAGCGGCGCCCGGTGGGCGGGTCGACCTGCCCTGCGAATGGCGGGTCGAGCCCGTCGGCGGAGCGCGGATCGCCCCCTGGGTCAGCCCGTCCGGCGAAGGACGACCCGGTCGGGGGTGAGCCCGGAGACGCTACGGGCGCCGAGCAGGGCCATCGTCGTGCGGATCTCGGCCGAGAGGATGTCGGCGGCCTTCTGCACGCCCCGCTCCCCGCCTGCCATCAACCCGTAGAGGTATGCCCGCCCGACCATGCAGGCCCGGGCACCGAGGGCTACGGCCGCCACCACGTCGTCG
>DAIESZ010000340.1 GCA_027346035.1 Propionibacteriaceae bacterium | reverse complement strand
GTTCGCGACGAAGAGGGTCTTTCCGTCCGGCGCCAGGTATTCCGCGCTCGGCTCGAGGCCGACCGTGATATCCTTCGTCTCGATGCCCTTCGCGAGGTCGACGACGGACACCGTCCCGGTCGTCGCCGCGCCCGTGGTCGGGTCGGCGATGATCGGCGTATTGTCCGAGAGGTTGGTGTAGGAGTAGTTCCAGGAGGGCTGGCCGGTGGGGGTGCCGCCCTCGTTCGACACGTAGGCGTTTCCGTCCACGATCACGACCTGGCGGGGGGCATTCCCCACGCCGATCTGGCCGACGAGCGTGTTGGTCGCGGTGTCGATCACGCCGAGCGTGTTGTATCCGTTGAGCGCGACGTACAGCTTCGAGCCGTCCGAGGACAGCGCCATCCCAGAGGGGAGCGCCGCCCCACCGACGCCGGTCGTCGGCAGCGCGATGGCCACCGGGTTCGAGACCATCCCGGTTGACGGATCGACCGCAAACCGGACGATCGCCTGCGCGGTCGGAACCCACAGACTCGTCCCATCCGGCGAGTAGAGGGGGCCGTCCGGACCGACGCTCTCGTCGGGTGCCAGGTACGGCCTGGCCTTGCCGACCGTCTGGATGACCTTACCGGTCGAGATGTCGACGATCGAGAGGAAGCCGGTGAACTCGTGCCAGCTGAGGGCGGCGATCTTCGTGCCGTCGGGGCTGACGGTGCTCGACAACAGGCGGCTGTCGGTGTCGGCGCCGACCACGTACCGGGTCCCGATCGGCGTGATCTTCTGGTTCGTGGGGAGCATGACGGTCGAACCCGTGAGCGGCCCCACCTTGACGCTGCCGAAGCCCCCGGCGAGGCCGCCAGCGGTCGCGGATCCGACCACGAGCAGCGCCGTGATCACGCTCGTGGCTCCGGCGATCCATTTCGGCGGACGCCGGCGCAACGATGGATGCTGAAGGGTCATCGATGACTCCTATCCCTGCAGGAAAGGGAAAGGCAGTTCACGCTTGGGCGACGCAACCGCCTCGCAGCCAATCGCTCGGACCCGGGGCCGTGGACCCCGCTGCCACACGTCGCCTCGCCTCCTCGATGCACGTCGGGGATCCCTCACTCGAGGCGATCGTGGGCGTCCCACCTACTCCTCGCCAGCGCTGGGACTCCTCTTTCTGCTACCCCAGCGAGTAGTCGCCATCGACCCTGTCGGGTAGGACGAAAGCTGCCGGCATGCCGACGATCGAGGCGGTGGACGCGGTGGATCAGGTCAGGGCTTCTACTACGGCCGCCCCGAATCGGCGGAGCACTGGGGCTCCGAGGGCGCCGGATAGAGCACGGGTGTTCTTGCCTGACTGGATAGCAGGGGCGCCAGTCCGTCCAGGCGAGTGCGCAGACCGGCCAGCTGCCCATGCGTCGGTTCGCGTCGCAGCGCGACGGAGCATTCCTGCAGACGTGCAGGGGTCTGGCGGATCTGCGGGTGCTGCCTGCAGGGCAAGGTGCCGGCCGAGCCCGTGGCGACGGGACACCGTCCGCGGCGGAGGGTCGCCGGCACGCAGCCGAGCGACCCGCGCTCGACCGGTGCCGGCGGCCGCAGAATCGGCGATGGCTACTTCGGAATCGTGGTCGGCGGGACGATCTGCCCGCTCTTGATCTGGTCGGCGATCGCGTTGACCTGCTGGACGATGCTCTGCGGCACGACGCTGTTGGGCGTCGCGAAGCCCGTGGCATCGTTCTGCATCGAGAACTCGTTGTCGCCGCCCTTGAACGAGTTGTTCTTGACGTTCTGGATGGTCAGGAACACGGCGACGTCGACCTTCTTGATGGCGCTCGTGATGATCGTCTGCGGCGCGACGTAGTTCTGGTCGGCGTCGACGCCGATGCCGTAGACGCCCTTGTCCACGGCCGCCTGGAGGTAGCCCAGGCCGCTCGAGCCGGCCACCTGGAACAGGATCGAGGAGCCGCGCGAGATGTGGTTGAGCCCGATGCTCTTGCCGATCGTCTGGTCGGTGAACGACTGCGAGTAGCCGCCGATGATGGTGATGCCGGGGTCGGCCGCCTTGGCGCCCGCGATGTAGCCGGCGATGTAGCGGTTGACCGGCGGGATCGACAGGCCGCCCATGTAGCTGATCGTGTTGGTCGTGGCCTTGCCGACCTTGCCCTTCTCCATCAGGCCGGCCATGTAGCCGACGAGGTAGCCCGACTCCTGCTCGTGGAAGAACAGGTTGGCCACGTTCGGCAGGTTGACGGTGTTGCCCTTGGCGTCAGCCGGCGCGGTGTCGATGGCGGCGAACTTGACGTTCGGGTACTGCGTGGCGACGGTGTAGACCGCGTTCGCCATGAGGAACCCGACCGCGATGACGAGGCTGTCGCCCTTCTGGGCGAACGTCGTCAGGTTCGGGACGTACTGCGACTGCTCGCTCGACTGGATGACGTCCACGGTCGCGCCGAGCTCGCACTGGGCGCGCTGCAGGCCGACATACGCGAGGTGGTTGAAGCTCTTGTCGTTCAGGCCGCCGACGTCGGTGACGAGGCCGACCTTGAGGTTCGGGTCCTGGGCGACGCAGTTCGCCGACGCGCTTGCGCCGGGACTGACGACGGCCGCCTGGCTCGCCGCCGCCGACGCCGCTGCCGATGCCGATGCCGGCGCCGATGCCGCCGCGGATGCCGCGGCAGAGGGGGCAGCTGCCGACGGAGCAGCCACCGATGGGGCCGTGGTCGCGCCGGAGCCGCAGGCGGCGAACAGGATCGACGCTGCGACTGCCATGGCGAGGCCGACGCGTATCGTTCGCAAGGGTTCCTCCTCCTCCTCCGATCGCTGCGTCACCCGAGACGCGGAACGACCAACGCGCAGTGTACGCACGAGCACATGGCGGGGGACGGTGTGATTGCAGGTGTCGCTCGTCCGGGTCGGGATCGGCAGCGGTCGCGCGGTAGGGCCGCCCCGGCACTCGCGCGGGTGTCCCTGATGTCCGGTCAGAGCCGCGCGTCAGCGTTCGGGGTCCGCGGTCTCCGGTCGCGGCGCCGGGCGTCGGGTGTCGGCACGGTGACACACGGCGCTTCGCGGGGGCTGGATGGATCGGGCGAAGTGCCATCTGGCAGGTTGCAGCAGGCCCCACAGTCCAGTAATGGAAAACCGCCGCGGCCGGCTACGATGTGCCGGCATTGCCTCGGCCGGCCTGACCGCACCGAGGCGCTCGCAGAGATCGACCCGAGGTGCAGGCGTCCCGGGGGGAGTCGCGTGGACCGCTCTTCGTCGCGTCGGCAGAGCGTCGCGTGGATGGGTCCGGTCCAGGCGCAGGGTCGTCGGCTCCTTCCCCTCGTCATCGGGGCCATGCTTGCCTGGCCGGCGGCGTTCGCCGCCGACGACCGGGCCGTTGCCTGGAAGGCGGAGCTGATGACGGCACCGTAGGAACCGGACCACAGCCGGCATGAATGGCAGGTGCGCCGATGAGGAGATCGGGACCAGAAGGCACGACTCCCGTCGAGCACGTGCCGGGGCCGCATTCGCGGCGGCCCGGAGTGAGGTGCACGATGCGACGCCTGTTCGCCGTACTGGCAGGGATCGTGATCCTGTGGGCCGCCGGCGTGCCGCGAATGCCACGGCTCCGGGACCTCGGGAATCCACCCCTCCTTCGGGACCGGCGACCCGACCCATGGCTGGGCCGCCGGAGACCGAGGCAGGGCCGAGGAGCAGCGGGATGACCACGAAAAGGCCGATGCCCGTTCCCGGAGCGGCCTTTCGTGTACGGGGAGAGCGGTAGAAGAGGTCGAAGACCCGGTCGGCTGTCGAACGTCCCGCTCCGGTTCCACGATATCGCAACCGCGCCCGGCGGTTCCGGCCGGCGGTTCCGGCCGCGCCCCCTCGGGCGGCGTGGTCGGTTGCCGCGCACGCGGTGCTCGACGACGCGCGCCCGCCGTCGCACCATCTTCGACGTGGCCGACCATCCCGCCGACGGGCTCGTGCAGCGACTCAACGCGATGACGGACCGGGAGCGCATCGAGTTCGCCCGGTGGGCCGTCGAGCAGCCGGCCCCGCCGGCCGTGGTCCTCGCGTACGGGCGGACGCATGCCGCGCGCGTCGCCGCGGAGCGCGCGTGCGGACGTGCGTTCGGGACGTTCCGCGGCGACGGAACGGTCGGCGACCTGCCGTGGGACTACGCGATCGAGGCGCATCCCGGCTCGGACTGGGGCGAGTGGGAAGCGGCCGCGGCGCTCGTGCGGGCGATGGCCGCCGCGCTCGTCGTCGGTGATCGCCTCGCGATCACCAGGCTCCAACCGGCGTTCGCGTACCTCGGCGTCGCACTTCCGCCCCACTGAGGCGCCGGGGTTCCTGGCGAGGCCGGGGCCGGCGACCCGACCCGAATGTCGTCCCCCCGAGGAGCTGACGCGGTCGTCGCCCGCGCCGGTCCGCACGCGTCCCCACGCCCGGGAGGGGACCGATGGCCTCCCTCCGGCCCGTTGGTCCGATACTCCATATACTCCGGTGAACGCGATCATTCAGTCGATTGGAGTGTCTGGTGTCCGAGTGGTCCCCCGAGACCCGGCGAGTGCTGCGCGCGTACCTCCGCGCGGTGGCGTCGGGAGAGCCCCTGCAACGCGAGCTTGCACGGCGGTACGGCCTGTCGCTCGCGGACCTGCACGCGCTCCGCGCGCTGCGGGAACTCGGGGAGGTCCCGATCAGCCGGCTCGGGGCAGAGCTGGGCATCCGTCCCTCGAACGCCACGAACCTCGTCGATCGGCTGGAGGGCGCCGGACTCGTCGAGCGGGGTGCGGATCCCGCCGACCGCCGCGTGACGGTCCTCCGGCTCACGCCGGGTGCCCGGACCGCGCTCAGCGACCGGCAGGTCCTCGCGAGCAGCGGCCTGCCCGAGCGCGTCGAGCGCCTCGCGCCCGCGGAGCGGATCGAGCTGGCCACACTTCTCGAGCGCGTCCTCGAGCCCTCGTGGGAAGACGCCGCGACGGACGCCGAACCGGAGCAGGCGCCATCGGGTGAGTCCGCACCGGAGGGGGCGGGTTCGAGTCAGCCGGGATCGGGCCGGGCGGAAGCCGCGCACGGTGAGACGGTCGGGGCGGGTCGATGAGCGCGCCGCGTCCCGCGACCCGGAGCGGCCACGGCATCCCCTACAAGTGGATCGCGCTCTCGAACACCACGATCGGGGTGCTCATGGCGACGATCAACTCGTCGATCCTGCTGATCGCGCTGCCCGACGTGTTCCGCGGCATCAAGATCGACCCGCTCGCGCCGGGGAACACGAGCTACCTCCTCTGGCTGATCCTCGGGTTCCTCATCACGACGGCGGTGCTCGTGGTCTCGCTCGGGCGCATCGGCGACATCTACGGCCGCGTCCGGATGTACAACCTCGGCTTCGCGGTCTTCACCCTCTTCTCGATCCTGCTGTCGGTGGTCTGGTTCACCGGGCCGGCGGCGGCGCTCTACCTCATCATCATGCGCATCCTGCAAGGCGTCGGCGGGGCGTTCCTCTTCG
>DAIESZ010000335.1 GCA_027346035.1 Propionibacteriaceae bacterium | reverse complement strand
AGGGGGTTCCCGTGCGCCTGACCACGTCAGACAACTTGAACCCCCTCGAGTTGGCCGCCAGCGCGGGGCTGGCTTCTCGAGTCGGTGTCGGCGTCGGCGTCAGCCTCGACTATGTGGTCATCACCACCGACAAGCTGCCCGAGGGCAGGCCGTACATCGTCGGCCTCCTCAACGAGACGGTCGAGCGCGACCGGGCCCTCGGGGCCAACGCCGCGCGGATCGTCAAACGGATGCCCCTTGTCCCTTTCCCACGCACGCCCTGAGGTGGAGGAATCATGGAACAGCAAGCCCTCGGGCTCGTCGAGGTGGTGGGCCTCACCGCCGCCGACGAGGCGGCCGATGTCGCCTGCAAGGCCGCCGACGTCACCCTGATCGGATACGAACTCGCCCGTGGCATGGGCATGGTCACGATCAAGGTGCTCGGACGGGTCGGCGCCGTGAACGCCGCCGTGGCCGCGGCCGCCGCTGCGGCCACCGAGATCAACCGGGTCGTCTCAACCCGTGTCATTCCCCGGCCCGACCCCCAGATAGGGCCCCTCGTGAGGTCGGTGGCGTCGGTGGGCACGGCCCCCACGCGGGTAGTTGCCACGCGAGTCACCGGCCAGGTACCGGCGGTGCCTGACGCCGCGGCGGCACCACCCGCCGCCGGAAGCGCTCCACCGCCCGCGCGGGCGACGCCGAGCAGGAGATCCCGCGGCAAACCGACACCATCCCCGCGCGTGCGGACCGATGAGCAGTCCAACAACAAGGAGGAGAAATGAGTGAAGCCCTGGGCCTCGTGGAGACGAGGGGTTTCGTGGCCGCCATCGAAGCCGCGGACGCGATGACCAAGTCGGCCAACGTCAGGCTGCTCGGTTCCGAGAAGATCGGCTCCGGGCTCGTGACGGTCATGGTGCGCGGCGATGTGGGCGCGGTCAGCGCCGCGGTCGCTGCCGGTGCCTCCGCAGCCGCCGCCGTCGGCGAGCTCGTGTCCAAGCACGTGATCCCGCGACCCCATGCCGACGTGGAGTTGCTGCTCCCGCAGCCGGCCAAGGTCTGAAGATGAGCCCCACGACGGAGGCGACGCTGATCGCCGAGATCACCCGGCGCGTGATCTCGAAGGCGCTCGGCGTCGACGACTCCTCGGTCGTGGTCGGCGTGTCACACCGTCACGTCCACCTGACCGAGGCGCACTTCCGGGAGCTCTTCGGTCGGGCCGACATGACCGTCTATCGACCCGTCCGTCAGCGAGGCGAGTTCGCGGCCGCCGAGCGCCTCACCGTGAGCGGGCCGCGTGGGCACTTCACGAATGTGCGGGTCATGGGACCGTTCCGACGCTGCTCGCAGGTCGAGTTGAGCTTCACCGACGCCCGGGCTCTCGGGATCGATGCACCGGTGCTGGATTCCGGCACCCTGGACGGTGCCGCCCCCGTCGATCTGGAGGGACCGGCCGGCCGGATTCACCTCCCGAACGCGGCCATCGTCGCCGGGCGGCACATCCACATGGGCATCGAGGATGCCCGGCGACTGGGTCTCACCGACGGCGAACGCGTCAACCTGCACGTCGACGCGCCGCGGGGTGGGACGCTCGACCACTTCCTGGTCCGGGTGAAGGACTCCTACGTCCTCGAGACCCACCTGGACACGGACGAGGCGAACGCCCTCGGGCTGAAGACCGGCGACCGGATGCAGCTGGTGCGAGGTGGTTGACATGGATCCCCGTCGAACCACCCGTCCCGAGGGCTCGATCCGCACGTTCGCGTCCCAGGTCCGGGACGGATTGTGCTCCGACACTCGCCAAGGTCTTCGCCTGGGTGTCGACCTAGGCACCGCCAACATCGTCCTGGCGGTCATCGACGGGGAAAATGCGCCCGTCGCAGGGGCCTGGCAGCAGTCAACCGTCGTCCGGGACGGAATCGTCGTCGATTGGGCCGGAGCCGTCCAGGCGGTGCGCGAGCTTCGTGCCATTCTCGAGCACCGGCTCAGCCACCGGTTCGCGACCGCCAGTGTCTCGATCCCCCCCGGTCAATCAGCCGCGACCCGCAAGATCTTCACCAACGTGCTGGAGGCCTGCGAACTGCGCCCGGAGGACGTGGTCGACTAGCCAGTGGCCGCAGCACGAGCACTGGGTGTCACCGACGGCGCCGTCATCGACATCGGCCACGGCACGACGGGCGTCTCGGTGCTGAGGGGCGGGCAGGTCGTGTGCTCGGTCGACGAACCCACAGGTGGTCACCACATCGACCTGGTGCTGGCGGGTGCCCTCGGTATCTCCTACGACCAGGCCGAGGCTCACAAGAAGGATCCTCGCCACGCCGCCGAAGTCTTCGGCATCGTCCGTCCGACGCTCGAGAAGATGGCGACGATCGCGGCGGCAGCCATCTCCGGCGAGCCTGTGGACGCCGTCTACCTGGTCGGCGGGTCCAGCTCCTTCCGAGCGGCCCCGGACGTGTTCGCCGAGCGACTGTCCCTGCCGGTGTACCACTCTGCCGAACCCATGTTCGTGACGCCGCTCGGCGTCCCGATGAAGGCGGCGGAGGTGACCCGTGGTGACGGTTGAGCAATTGCGCGTGATCGTCCGCGAGGTCGTGGAGGCCTTCGTGACGGAGGGGGGGTCGATGGCCCCGCGCCGAGCACTCGTCGCGCTCACCGGTGCGCAGCTGGGGTTCGAGGTTGCGCTCCCCCAGCTCGAAGCGCTGGTCGCCGACGGCTGGATTCTGGACGCAGTGGAATCCGCGGCCGCGCGCGAGCGGCTCGACCAGGACCGCCTCCGAGCCATCGGAGTGCGCGCGTTGACCCTGGGCGCCCCCACGGACCATCCTCTGCTCGTCGTGGCGGCCCTCAGCGCCAACACCGCCGCCAAACTCGCCCATGGAATCGATGACACGCCGGTCACGCGGGCCATCACCGACTTTCTGCTGAGCAACCGCCCCGTGATCGCCGTGACGACGGCCGCCTCCCCCGACAGCCCCGAGAGGCGGGCGCTGTATCCCGACACCCCTGAGGCCTTCCGAGCGGTGCTCCGCGCGAACCTCCAGGCCCTGCGCTCGTTCGGCGTTCACCTCGTCGCCGTGCAGGAGATCGAGGCGGCGGTTCGGGAAACCTGGCGCGTCGAAGTTCCGGGATCCACGAGGGGCCGGCGCCCCTCTGGGGTGACGATCATCGAGGCGCCGATCGTCCGATGCCATGAGCGGCTCGTCAGTCAGCGACTGGTCCAGCCGCTGACCCCGGGGACGGTCCTCAGGATCGACGCGGCCGCCATCGTGACCGCGCTGGCGCGCGACACCGCCCGGGCCCGCGCCATCGTCGTCGAGCGAGAGGAGGAGAAACGCGATGTATCTCGCCAAAGTCGTGGGAACCGTCGTCTCCACGCAGAAGGATGAGCACCTCGTCGGGTGCAAGCTGTTGCTGACACAACGCCTGGACGAGCACGGCGCCAGGATCGGGGGCGTTGAGATCGCCATCGACAACGTGGGCGCCGGCAGTGGCGAAGTCGTCATCGTGTCGACCGGGAGCGCCGCACGGCAGGCGTCCGGCCGGTCCCAGGGCCCGTTCGACGCCACCATCGTGGGCATCGTCGACACCCTAGAGGTGGCGGACTGAGCGATGCCAAACGTCTACACGCGCACCGGCGATCGCGGGGAGACCGGACTGTTCGGCGGCACCCGACTCTCGAAGGCGAGCGCACTGGTCGAGGCATACGGCACGATCGACGAGGCCAATTCGGCCATCGGTGTCGCCAAGGCGCATTCCTCCGACGAGTGGCTGGTGGAGCGACTTCGCGTCATCCAGCTGAAACTGTTCGTCGTCGCCGCCGAGGTGGCGAGCGACGAGCGCGGGCGGGCGATCCTGGACGGCAGGGTCGACGACTCAGACGTCCTCGCCCTTGAACACCTCATCGACGACTGTCTCGTGGTGACCGGCCCTCAGCACGCCTTCGTCGTCCCGGGGCGGGAGCCGGTCTCAGCAGCCCTCCACGTCGCGCGAACCGTGGTCCGCCGGGCCGAGCGCCGGCTACTGGCCCTGGATGGCCCGGCAGCCCCGCGCCCCGAGATTATCCGATATCTGAACCGGTTGTCGGACGCGGTCTACGCCCTCGCGCGAGTCGTCGAATTCCGCCACGACCAGTCGCGGATCGAGCACATCGTGCGCGCGGCAGTGCGGAACGTCACGACGGATGCCCCCTCCGACGCGCGTGGCCCCGGCGACCGCCCCTGTCAGCTGGACTTGGCCGCGGCCAGGGTCCTGGCGGCGGCGGCGGAGGAGGCGGGCGGTCGCCGCGGCGTGCCGATCGTGGTCGCCGTCGTCGATTCCGGTGGCAACCTCGTCCTCCTGCACCGGATGGAGGGGTCGCTGTTGGGCAGCCTCGACCTGGCAATCGGCAAGGCGTTCACCGCGGTCGCGTTCAGACAGGCCACCGCCGCCCTCGGGCCACAGGCCCGGCAGGACGCCGCCCTTTACGGGATCGAGGCGTCGAACCAGGGCCGCGTCGTGCTGTTCGGTGGCGGGGAACCGCTGATCGCCGCCGGCCGCCTCGTCGGCGGCATCGGAGTCTCGGGAGGCACGGTCGACGACGACGTCACGATCGTCACGGAAGCACTCAGCGCAGGATGGAGAAACTGACATGACCCTCGACATCGCCGTCCTGGAGAAGCTGGTCGATCAGGTGGTCCGCGAGGTGGCCTCGCATCTGGAGCGTCAGGCGGCGATCGGGACGCCGAGCGTGCCGACCGCCGCCCACGAGGGGATCTTCGATGACATGGATTCCGCGGTGAGGGCGGCGAAGCAGGCGCAGCGTGCCTACCTGCAATGCACGATGGCAGACCGGAGGCGCTTCGTCGCGGCGTTGCGCGAGATGGCCCTGCGTCCCGAGGTCCTCGATCATCTCGCCACCGCCACCGTCGAGGAGACCGGCATGGGCGACGTGGAGGACAAGCGGCTCAAGAACAAGATGGTGGCCGAACTGACCCCCGGCGTGGAGGACCTCGTCACCGAGGCGTGGTCCGGCGACGCGGGGCTCACGACCGTGGAATATTCGGCCTTCGGGGTGATCGGTGCCATCACGCCGACCACGAACCCCACCGAGACGCTCATCTGCAACTCGATCGGCATGCTCGCCGCGGGCAACAGCGTGGTGTTCAGCCCACACCCGAGGGCACGACAGGTGACAGTCTGGCTGGTCCGCGCGTTCAACCAGGCGCTGGCCGCCGTCGGTGCACCTCCGAATCTCATCACCATGGTTCGGGAGCCGACCCTCGAGATGACGCAGTCGATGATGACCCACCCCGACGTGCGGATGCTCGTCGCGACGGGCGGGCCGGGCATCGTCGACATGGTGCTCAAGAGCGGCAAGAAGGCGATCGGAGCCGGAGCCGGAAACCCTCCCGTGGTGGTGGACGAGACCGCCGACATCGACCAGGCGGCCTGCGACATCGTCAACGGCGCGAGCTTCGACAACAACCTCCCGTGCATCGCCGAGAAGGAGGTCATCGTCGTCGATGAGGTGGCGGATCTGCTGATCCTGCACATGAAGAGGCACGGAGCCTACGAGGTCAAGGATCCGGCGGTCATCGCCCGGCTCCACGACCTGGTCTTCAAGACCGAGATCCAACTCAAGCCGGAGTGGGTGGGCCAGTCGGCCACGAAGATCCTCGACGCCGTCGGCATCCAGGCCCCCGCGGGGACCCGCCTCATCATCGTCGAGACAGGCAAGGACGACCCGTTCGTGCAACGCGAGATGATGACCCCGATTCTCCCGATCGTGCGCGTCAAGGACGTCGACACCGCGATCGCCGTCGCGATAGAGGTCGAACACGGCAACCGGCACACAGCGGTGATGCACTCGAAGAACGTGTCATCGCTCACCAGGATGGCTCGGCTGATCCAGACGACGATCTTCGTGAAGAACGGTCCGTCGTACGCGGGCATCGGGATCGGCGGCGAGGGGTATTGCTCGTTCACCATCGCCGGACCCACGGGCGAAGGACTGACCTCGGCGCGCACCTTCGCCCGCCGCCGCCGCTGCATTCTCGTCGGCGACCTCAACGTCCGCTGATCCCGGGATCGGGGACGACGACAACAGGCGCCTTGGGCTGCGCGAGAGACCCCGAGCGCCGGCCCGGCCGTCGGGGAAATGCGGTTGCGCCCATCCCCCGGTGGGGGCAGGGTCGCAGTCATGACCTCCAGCGACCTGTGGGACGCCGGGACGGCCCGCCGCTACGACGAATCGTCCTCGCAGATGTTCCGCCCAGAGGTGCTCGGCCCGACCATCGACTTCCTGGCGGGCCTCGCGGGCACCGGGCGAGCACTCGAGTTCGCCGTCGGCACCGGGCGCTTGGCGATCCCGCTGACCGACCGCGGAGTCCCGGTCAGCGGCATCGAACTGTCCGAACCGATGGTGGAGCAGTTGCGCCGCAAGGTGCCGGCGTCCGAGGTGCCGGTGTTGATCGGCGACATGGCCACGGCCCGGGTCCCGGGTGAGTTCTCGCTGGTCTACCTCGTGTTCAACACGATCGGGAACCTGCGCACCCAGGACGAGCAGGTCGAGTGCTTCCGCAACGCCGCGCGGCACCTCGCGCCGGGAGGTCACTTCGTCATCGAGCTGTGCGTGCCAGGCATCCGGAGGTTCCCGCCGGGCCAGACGGCGGTACCGTTCGAGGTCACCGCGGCCCACACGGGGTTCGACACCTACGACATGACCACCCAGCAGGGCACGTCACATCACTATTCGCGCGAGTCGGACGGGTCGTACCGCTACTCCACCAGCAACTTCCGCTACATCTGGCCCGCCGAATGCGACCTCATGGCCCGTCTCGCCGGACTCGAGTCCGCTGGACGCTGGGCGGACTGGATGCGCAGCCCGTTCACGTCGGACAGCGATGGCCACATATCTGTCTGGCGCAAGCCCGACATCGACCGCTGACCGACCGCGGGTTCAATGGATGCATGACGGTCTTCCACGCCAAGCGCGCCTACGATCCACCCGAGCAGGCCGACGGGTTCCGGGTGCTTGTCGACCGGCTGTGGCCCCGGGGGCTGAGCAAGGACGCCGCGGTCATCGACCTGTGGGCCAATGACGCCACCCCCAGCACCGACCTGCGCCGCTGGTTCCACGCCGATCGGGACGCCCGTTGGACCGAGTTCCGGCAACGCTACCTGGCCGAACTGGACGAGTCCGGCGCGGCGGCGAACCTGGCCGAGGACCTCTCGACCCACGACACCGTCACCCTGCTCACCGCCTCCGCCGACGTGGCGTCCAGCCACGTCCCGGTGCTCCTCGAGGCGCTGGGCGCCCGCGACTGAACGCCCACGTCGCCGCTCGGCGTCGTGACGTGAGAGAAACGGGCGGCTCAACGGCGCTCTCGGCGCTGGATGCGGCAAGCCCCTGGTGAGTCCGTCATATGTCCCCCCGGCCAGGCATCCCCCACGGTGGGTGGGATTCGGGGATCCCGCAGACGGAAGAACCGGCACGCCGCGAGCGGGGAGTGCCCGCGGCGTACCGGTTCGAGGAGTCCACCGGCCCCCGGGTGGGCCAGGCGGAGGCTTTCAGGCTTCGCGCTGTTTGGGCGAGCTCTCGAAGGTGCGCCGCGGGTCGGTCACGACGACGTCGCCGAGCACCTCGTCGATCCGGGCCATCAGCTCGGCCGGAATCTCGACACCACTCGCGCCGACATTCTCGACCACCTGCTCAGGACGGGACGCGCCGATGATCGCGCAGCCCACATTGTCGTTCTGCAGCACCCACGCCACCGCCAACTGAGCCATCGACAGGCCCAACTCGTCGGCGATCGGCCGCAGGTCCTGCACCCGGCGCAGCAGGTCCTCATTCTCGGTGAACCGACGCACGGCGTTGCCGCCACCCTTCTCGTCGGTCGCGCGCGACCCGGCCGGGGCCGGCTGGCCCGGCCGGTACTTGCCGGTCAACACACCCTGCGCGATCGGCGACCACACCACCTGCCCGACACCGACCTCCTTGCTCGCCGGCACCACCTCCGCCTCGATCACCCGCCACAGCATCGAATACTGCGGCTGGTTGCTGATCAACTGGAAACCGAGATCCCTGGCCAGCGCCGCACCACGACGGATCTGATCCGCGGTCCACTCGGACACGCCGATGTAGAGGGCCTTACCCGAGCGGACGACGTCGGCGAACGCCTGCATC
>DAIESZ010000333.1 GCA_027346035.1 Propionibacteriaceae bacterium | reverse complement strand
CCTCGGGTCGTTCGACGAGGGTGAAGTAGTCCCCGGCAACCGCGGGGTCGAACCCGTCGAGGTCCATCGCCGGCACCGGACGGCGGAAGAATCCCTTGTGCTCGTCGATGTGCCGGCGCGGGATCCACACCCTGCTGCCGCGCGGCAACTCACCGGAGCGCTTCAGCGCGACGATCGAGTCGACCTGCGCCCGGAACCCGTCGGCGACGAACTCGTCGCACCCGATCACCGCCCGGCTGCGCTCGGCGTCGAGGTAGGGGTCGTCGAACAGTCCCACGCGGAACATGCCGCGCAGCAGACGCACCGCGGCCTGCTCGAAGCGCGCGCGCATGACGTCCTCGCCGTGGCGCTCACACCCGAGGGCGTAGGCCTCGAGCACCGGCCCGGCGTCGCTGTTGCCGCCGAACTGGTCGACGCCGTTCATGATGAGCCGCAGGTGCCGCTCGGCGACCGTGAGCCCCTCGACGCCGTAGCAGCGGCTCTCGAACCCGTCGAGTTCGCCGCTCGCGTCGCCGGTGATGCCCCAGTCGGTGCACACGACACCGTCGTAGCCGTAGGTGCCTCGCAGCAGGTCGGCGATGAGGTGCGCGTTGTAGGAGTTGCCGACCTCGTCGTCGGACCGACCGACCGAGACCGAGTAGTAGGGCATGATCGCCCCGACCGCACCTGTCGGCCCGTCGAGGGCGAGGGCGCCCTCGGTGAACGGGCGCAGGTGCTCGGCGAAGTTGCCGCCGGGGTACACGTTGTACATGCCGAAGCGGTAGTGCGCGTCGCGTCCGCCCTCACCCGTGCCCCCGCCGGGCCAGTGCTTGGCCATCGCGATCACCGAGCCGGCTCCCCATCCCGTCGGCGACCCCGGGGTCGTCTGCAGGCCGTCGCAGAAGGTGCGGGCCAGCGCGGTGGCCCGCTCGACCTGTCCGCCGAACGTGTCGACGGCCCGCATCCACCGGGGTTCGGTGGCGAGGTCGATCTGCGGTCCGAGCGCTGTCGAGATCCCGAGTGCGCGGTACTCCTGGCGCACCACGTCGGCGAAGCGTCGGCAGGTGTCGACCGAGAACGTGGCCGCCATCCCGAGGCCCTCCGGCCACTTCGACACCGCCACGCCACGGGAACGGAACTCCGCGCCGGAGTCGGAGGCCCCGTGCCGCGGGTCGGACGAGAAGTTGACCGGGACGCCGAGCGGCTCGCCCTCGGCCAGCTCCTGCATCGCGTTGTGCCAGCGCACGGCCACCTCGACGTCGGCGAAGCTCACCACCAGCACGTGGCGGATGTGGTCGCGCAACAACAGGTCGCGCTGCTGGTCGCTGAGCATCGCCGGGTCGTGTGCCGCGGCGTCGAAGGGCTGCCCGTCGTAGGTTGCGGGGAACGGGCCACCGGGCGGCGTCGGCACCATCTGGTGGGGCGAATAGAGCATGAGCCCGGCAATCTGCTCGAGGTTCATCCGCGCGGCGAGGTCGCGCGCCCGCTCGGTCGGGTCGAGCCGCCAGTCCGCGTAGGGGAGAAGTGCGCCGACAGCGGCCGGGTCGCGGAAGTAGCGGCCGTTCTCCTCGATCACCCGGCCCGTCGCGGTGGAGATGTCGGGGCCGTCAGGGTTGTGGAAGCGCTGCACCATTGCTGTCTCCTCGCCGGGTTCTGCCGCTCACCTTAGCGGGCGGTCAGTTTCCGGGGGTCGATGACCGGGGTGTCGCGACGCGACAACGCGACCGGTCAGGCAGCGGGATCCGCCGGGCAGGCCGGAGGGTCGGCGGGACACTGCTCCGGGGACGCCGCGGGGTCGGCGGCACAGGCGGCTGATGCGGCGTCGCCGGTCACGGTGAGGCGACCTCGGGGGTCGAGCCGGGTGAGGATCGCCAGGGTCAGCCGGGCGAGATCGTCGACGTCGGCGGCGTCCAAGGCATCGAGCACCATTCCGCGGACCGCTGCCGCATGCAGGGGGCGGCTGTCACGGTAGGTCCGCAGGCCGGAGGGGGTGAGCACCGCGTTGGTCGCGCGCGCGTCGGCCGGGCACGGGGTGCGCGTGACCAGGTGCTTGCGCTCCAGTCCGGTGACCACGCGCGACAGTCGCGGGAGGCTGGCGTTGGTGCGGGCCGCGAGGGCCGACAATCTCAGCCGGTGCTCGTCGGCCTCGGCGAGGGCTTCCAGGAGGGTGTACTCGAACGCCGTCAGCCCGGCGGGAGCGAGCTCCCGGTCGAGCGCGGTGGGCAGCAACTCGAGCATGGCCTGGAGTCGCGCGACGGCGACGCGTTCGGGTCTGGTCAGCTCTGTGGTGCTCATGGCGCCAGTCTAGCAAATAGTTGCAGATACAAGCATGGGGGCCCACTCCATTGCGTGCAGATACAACCAATTGTGCGAGGAGCACTCGGATGACAACCTTCACCATCATCGGCACCGGCAGCATGGCCTCCGCGATCGGCGGCGGGTCGCCGGCCCGCGCCCATGAGCTCGAAGCGACGGGTTTCCTGCAGCTCACCCTCGCGGTGGGCGAGAAGCTGCCGTGGACCGGCGGCTTTGCCGTGGTCCGCTGAGCGCACCGGTGTCGGGCGTCGTCGTCTCCAGGATCACCGTGACGGCGTGGATGCCTCCGTCGTCGGTCAACGGGAGCCGACTGCCCGGCAGCGTGTCGCCGTCGAGGACCACCGCGGCCACATGGCGTGGTATCGGACACTCGCCCTCGATGGCGATGTCGTAGATCGTCGTCGCCACCCGGTAGCGGACGGCGACGCGGTCCCATTGAGGCGGCAGGCACGGTTCGATCAGCAGGTCACCACCCTCACGACGAAGCCCGAGGATGGCCTCCAGCCCGGCCCGGTACATCCACCCCGCCGAACCCGTGTACCAGGTCCAGCCGCCCCGGCCGACGTACGGGTCCTCGGTGTACACGTCGGCGGCCACCACGTAGGGCTCCACCCGGTACTTCTCGACCGCCTTCGGCGTCAGCGCGTGATTGACCGGGTTCAGCTGCGCGAGGATCGCCCCGGCCCGATCCTCCCGATGAAGCTGCGCCCAGGCGAAGACCGACCAGAGGGCCCCGTGGGTGTACTGGCCGCCGTTCTCGCGCACCCCCGGCGGATAGGCACTCAGGTAGCCGGGGTCGGGCGTGGAGTTGTCGAACGGCGGGGTGAACAGGCGGAGGAGTCCCTCGTCGGGCATCAGGAGCTGCTCGTCGGTCTGCTGCATCGCCAGGGCCGCCCGGCGTGGATCGGCAACTCCCGACAGCACGGCCCAACTCTGGGCGATCGAGTCGATCCGGCCCTCCGCTCTGGTTGCCGATCCCAGCGGGGTGCCGTCGTCGAAATAGCCGCGCCGGTACCAGGCGCCGTCCCATCCCTGCGCCTCGATCGCCGTCGCGAGCGATGCCCTCACCTCGCCGCATGTCGCCGCGAAAGCCACGTCGCCCCT
>DAIESZ010000323.1 GCA_027346035.1 Propionibacteriaceae bacterium | reverse complement strand
GAACTGCACCATGAGGAACACGAAGAACGCGTCGGTGGCCAGGAACTTCGGGAGCACCAGCGGAATGAACGTGTTCACGAAGTGCAGCTTGGAGAACATGATGTACTGCGGCACCACGGTCACGTGATACGGGAGCATCAGCGTCATCAGCATGATCGAGAAGAAGATGCCGCGGCCGCGGAACTTCAGGCGCGCGAACGCGTAGGCGGCCATCGAGCAGCTGATGAGGTTGCCGAGGATCGCTCCCACGGTGATCGTGACGGAGTTGATGAAGAACCGGCCGAAGGTGAAGCCGGGGATCGCGCTCCAGCCCCTGACGTAGTTGCTCAGCTTCAGTGTCCTGGGGATGAGCGAGGTGCTGGTGAAGATCTCGCTGACCGGCCGGAACGAACTGCTGAGCATCCACAGCAGCGGGTAGACCATGATGATCGAGGCCACGATGAGGATGAGGTGCTTGATCACGGAGCGCACGGGGCGACCCGTCGAGCGGTGCCGCCCCGTTCTCCCGCCCTTGTCAGGCGCGCTCATGGAGGCGACCGGTGCGGTCGTGCCGGCGTCGTCGACGCGGAGAGTGTCAGTCATCGTAGTGAACCCAATACTTGGAGACGAGGAAGTTCACCGCAGTGAAGATCGCGATGATGATCATGAGGAGCCACGCCATCGCCGACGCGTAGCCCATGCGGAACTGCCCGAACCCCTGCAGGTACAGATACAGCGTGTAGAACATCGTGGAGTCCGCCGGACCACCCGTGCCGCCCGAGACCACGAAGGCCTGGGTGAACGACTGGAAGGCACCGATGATCTGCAGCACGAGGTTGAAGAACACGATCGGGCTCAGCAGCGGCATGGTGATGTGCACGAACTGCGTCCATTTCGACGCTCCGTCGACCGCCGCGGCCTCGTAGTACATCGTCGGTATCTGCCGCAACCCCGCGAGGAAGATGATCATCGGCGAGCCGAACGTCCAGATGTGCAGCAGGATGATCGTCGACAGCGCCGTCGATGGGTCGGCGATCCAGCCGGGCGGGTTGTGCACGCCGATCTTGAGCAGCAGCTGGTTGACCAGGCCGGTGGTGCCGAAGATCTCTCGCCACAGGACGGCGATCGCCACCGATGCACCCATCAGCGAGGGCAGGTAGAACACCGACCGGTAGAAGGGCAGCGCCCGCATCCCCCGGTTCAGCACCATCGCGATGATCAGGGCCAGCGCCAGCTGCAGCGGCACCGAGACGAACACGTAGGTGAAGGTGACCTTGAGTGAGTTGATCAGTCGCGAATCGTGATACATCGCGACGTAGTTCTGCAGCCCGATCCAGTGCGGGGCCGACAGCAGGTTGTAGTCAGTGAACGACAGGTACAGCGAGGCCACCATCGGCCCGATGGTGATGACCAGCAGACCCACCAGCCACGGGAGCAGGAAGACGTAGGCGGCCTTGTTGTCGCGGTTCTCGCCGCGGTTGCGACGTCTCTGGGGGAGTTCGGCGATGGCACTCATAGCAGTGTCCGTTCAGTTGGCCCCGGGTGTGGCCGCCCGTGTGGCGGCCACACCCGCCGAGCACCGGTCAGCTCTTGCCCTGGAGGGCTGTGGTCAGCGACGTCAGGTAGTCCTGGGCCGTCTGCTGAGGCGACGACTTGCCGAAGATCAGGTTCGATTCATAGGTCGCATAGTTCGCGTTGCTGGATCCCGGAGGAGTCAGGCCGATCGGCGTCCCGAGGTCGGGCGCGATGCTGTTGAGGTAGCCGGAAACCTGCTTGTCGGTGGCGGTCATCTGCGGAGTGACCGCCGCGAGCACCTTGCTGTTGGCCGGGATGCCGCGCTCGGTGCCGAGGATCTTGCCGCACGTCGGGCTGTTGACGAGGAAGTCCACCAGCTTGACGGCCGCCGCCTGCACCTTGGAGTTCTTGTTGACCGACCACAGCATCGACGCCTTGTAGTACAGCTGGACGTCCTTGGCGTTGCCCGTGACCGTGGGGGGCATGAGGAACTGCAGGGTGGTGCCGGTGTCCTTGTCGAGGGAGGTGACCTGGTTGCTCCACCAGTAGGAGAGCGCCACCTTGTTCGTGGCGGCCATGCTCTGGTCCTGCGACGTCGTCATGTCCTGCGACGTCAGGGACGCCGTCGGGGCCCCCTTGGAGTTCTGGAGTGCCAGGGCCTCCGCGAAGAACGGGGCGAGTTGGGCGGCGGTGAAGCCGGGCTTGGTGCCGTTGTACTCGTCCGCCCCGTGCTGGCGCAGCCACAGCCGCAGCATGAAGTCGACGCTGGCGATGTTCTGCGTTCCGAAGGTTCCGGAGGGGCTGTTCGCGGTGATCTTCTGAGCGGCCTTGGCCATGTCGGCCCAGGTCCAGGTCTTGTCGTCGGGGATCGCCACCCCGGCGGCCTTGAACACCTTGGGGTTGGCCATGGCGGCCGGTGCGTTGATGCCCGCGACGATCGCGAAGGTGCCCTTCGACGTCGTGCCCATGTTGGCGGTCGCCGAGCTGAAGTTCGAGGTGTCGAGGCCGGCCTGCTTGAGGTCGAGCAGCGTGCCGTTGTTCGAGTATTGGGTGAGGTAGCTCTCGTCCATCTGGATGACGTCGGGGGCGCTGCCTCCGGCGAACTGGGTGGCAAGCTTGTCCCAGTAGCTGCTCCAGGATCCCGGCTCCTGCTGCACCGTGATGTCGGGGTTCTCCTTCTCGAACTCGGCGACGGCCTTTGCCGTCAACGGGTTCCGGACGTCGTTGCCCCACCAGGCGAGGCGAACAACGGTCTTGCCGCCCGAGCTCGCCGCGGCACCGCCGGAGTTGCCGGTGCCGCACCCGGCCCCGGCCATGGCGAAGCCGCCGGCCAGGATGCCGGCAAGGATTGTCCTGCGTGATGTCTTCATGGGGGTCTCCCTGTGCGTCGTTGCATTGGACCAGCGCCCTGGGAAGCGCTTCCCGGAGCCTAGGCGACCACCGGCATCGAAGTCAACGGCTGAAACGAATCAAACTGCCGATCCGAGAACGACTAGGGGTCTTGCCCTGAGATTCACGGAAAGCGCTTGCCCATTCGCGCACGATCCCCCAGAATGAGACTCGGCGCGAGGGCGCGCCAGCAACCACGGGAGGACAACGTGCAGCCGACAGGCAACCCGCCGGCACCCGACCGGACCGCCCCGGTGACGATCGTGACCGGAGGGTCCCGCGGCATCGGCCTCGGGATCACCAGGCGGCTGCTCACCGACGGCCACCGGATCACGGTCCTCGCGACCAGCCCGGCACCCGGCCCACTGCTCGACGAACTCGCCGACCTCGGGGAGGTCACCTACGTGCAGGGCAGCGTGGCCGAGCCCGACGACCACCTGCGGCTCATCGAAGCGACCCTGCACGCATACGGCCGCATCGACAACCTGGTCAACAACGCCGGCGTCGCCCCCTTGGTGCGCGACGACATCCTGGACGCGGGGCTGGAGTCGTACGACCGGGTGATGACCATCAACCTGCGGGGCCCCTACTTCCTCACCCAGGCGGTCGCCCGGCACCTCATCGTCCAGCGCGGAGACGTCGACCCGCTCACCCTCGAGCGGCCCTGCGGCGCCATCGTCAACGTGTCGTCGGTCTCGGCCACCCACGTCTCGCTCAACCGCGGCGAGTACTGCCTGTCGAAGGCGGGCGTCGCCATGGCGACGCAGCTGTGGGCGGCCCGGCTCGCCCCTGAGGGCATCGTCGTCAACGAGGTGCGCCCCGGCGTGATCGCCACCGACATGACCGCGGGGGTCAAGGACCGGTACGACACCCTGTTCAGCCAGGGGGTCGCGCCGATGCGCCGGTGGGGTCAGCCGCGCGACGTCGCGGGCGCCGTGTCGCTCCTGCTCGCCGGCGACATGCCGTACTCGACCGGGGACGTCATCCACGTCGACGGCGGCATGCACATCCCCACCCTCTGACCATCCGCCCGCCGGCGTCCCGCACGATGCCGACCCGCACCCAGGAGCCGACTCATGCGCATCAGCACCGCCCGCTTCGGCACCGAGATCATCCCGGTCGTGTCGGCCAACACGGTGGTGGTCGGCACCGGCGCGGCGGGGTACTGCGCCGCCGACCGTCTCGTGCAGTTCGGCCAGTCCGACGTCGTGATGGTCACCGACCGGATCCGGGCCGGGGCGTCCCGCAACGCGGGGTCGGACAAGCAGACCTACTACAAGCTGACGCTGTCGGGAACCGAGCCCGACTCGGTGCGCGCCATGGCCGAGACGCTGTTCTCCGGGGGCGCCATGGACGGCGACAACGCGGTCGTCGAGGCGGCCCTGTCGGCCCGATGCTTCTACCACCTGGTCGAAGCGGGCGTCCCGTTCCCGAGCAACGCCGTCGGCGAGTTCGTCGGCTACAAGACCGATCACGACCCGCGGCAGCGGGCGACCTCGGTCGGGCCGTTCACCTCACGGTCGATGGTCGAGAGGCTCGAGGACCGGGTGCGAACCCACCGGACCCCGGTGCTCGACTCGTGCCGCATCATCGACCTGGTCACCGACGAGGGTCGCGTGGTGGGGCTGTTGTGCCTGCGCACCGACGTGCGCGCTCAGCGGGCCGACGACGACGAGGGCCCTGAGACCAACCGCACCGACACGCCGCGTCCGGGCATCGCCGCCAATGCGGAACTTCCCGACACGGGGTCTCGGTTCCTGCTGCTGCGCTGCACCAACATCGTCTACGCCTCCGGTGGGCCGGCCGGCATGTATGCGGATTCGGTCTACCCGCACGGACAGTGGGGCTCCAACGGGGCCGCGCTGCGCGCCGGAGTGCACGGGAAGAACCTCACCGAGTGGCAGTTCGGACTGGCCTCGGTCAAGCCCCGGTGGAATGTCTCGGGCACCTACATGCAGGCGATCCCCCGGTTCGTCTCGACGGCGAGCGACGGCTCCGACGCCCGCGAGTTCCTCCACGAGGCGCTGCCCGACTACGGGGACCAGCTCACCCGGATCTTCCTCAAGGGCTACCAGTGGCCCTTCGACGTGCGCAAGGCCCGCGAGGGGTCGTCGCTCATCGACCTGCTGGTGCATCGGGAGACGGTGCTGCGCGGACGCCGGGTGTTCCTCGACTTCCGGTCCAATCCGATGGGACGCCGGTTCGACGCCGGGCAGCTGGGCGCCGAGGCTCACGACTACCTCGACCGGGCCGGCGTCCTGGCGATGCACGAGGGACTGGACGGCGCCTCCACGCCGATCCAGCGGCTGCAGCACATGAACCGGCCCGCCTACGAGTTCTACCTGAACCGCAATCCGGGAGTCGACCTCGAGACCGACCTGCTCGAGATCGCCGTGTGCGCCCAGCACAACAACGGCGGGCTCGCGGTCGACGCGTGGTGGCACTCGAACCTCGAGGGCTTCTTCCCCGTCGGCGAGGCGGCCGGATCCCACGGCATCTACCGGCCGGGGGGCGCTGCGCTCAACTCGGGCCAGGTCGGGGCCACCCGGGCGGCCCAGTTCATCGCCGCTCTGCGCCGCGGGGAGCCTCCGCGGGATGAGGCCGGCTTCCCGGACGCGGCGGCCGGCGTCGTCGACGCCGCGCAACGTCTGCTCGCCGACGCCACCGCCCGGGCGGCCGCCGCCCCGGACACGACCGACGCGATGCTGCGCGCCTGCACCCGCCTGATGAGCGACCGGGCCGCGTTCGTGCGCACCCGCGACGGGGTCCGAGGGGCCCGTGACCAAGTGCGCGAGTGGCTCGACGACTACGAGGCCGCCGTCGTGGCCGACCCCACCAGCCGTCGCTCGGTGAACCGGCTGTTCCTCATCCGCGACATCCTCACCAGCCAGTACGTCTATCTCGAGGCGATGCTCGACTACCTCGACCACGGTGGACGCTCGCGGGGGGCCGTTCTCTACACCGACCCCGAGGGACATCTCCCCCGAACCCCGGACGGCTCGGACCTCGACCTGCCCGAGGACTACCGGCATCTTCTGGACGCCGGGCACTTCGACTCGGTTGTGCAGGAGACCTGGTGGGACGGGCACGGCGCGCCTCGGTTCGTGTGGCGACCGGTGCGCGAGATGCCACCGTCCGACGACATGTTCGAGACCGTCTGGCGTGAGTTCCGCACCGATGGGAACATCCGGCCGGTCTGAACAGTGTGGGGAACCTCGTCCCGCAATGACGAGTCGGGGGCCGGGCTGATGTAGCGGTGTCCGGACGGGGTGGTGATGGTCACGTGACGACCGGCCCCCGACACGGCCGTCGCCGAACCCGCGTCGGCCCCATCGTCGTCGGGTCGTTCGCTCCAGCCGGGTGCCTGCTTAGCGTGGTTGCACCGCTCGCACAATCCCTGCGCGTTCGCCGCGCTCGTCGACCCGCCGTCGGCCTTGGCGACGATGTGGTCGATGTGGCGGATCGGCGCATCACAGAACGGGGTGCGGCAGATGTCGTCGCGGATGGTGACGAACTCGGCCAGGCCGCGGGGGAAGAACCGCCTGCGGGATTCCATCGCGATCAGCCCGCCGGAGGGGGCGGCGTAGAGCCGTCGCACCCACGACCCGAGCCGGGGTGCCGTGCCCACCAGACGGCGCGCCAGGGGCGCCGGGACCGGCCCGTAGCCGAGGATCCCCCCCGGCACCTCTCCCTCGGCGTTGACCCCGCGGTCGGTGACCGCGTCGGCGTCCCCGGAAAGCAGCACGTGGCCGGGCATGATCAGGTGCAGCGCGATCGGGACCGCCTCCGCTGAGGACTGTCCGGTGACCCGGACGACGAGTTCGTCGGCCATCACCTGGCCCCGGGTACGGGGATCTCCCGCGGCTTGTGCGGCGTCCCCTGCACGCCGCAGCGCGGCGAGCAGGGACACTCCCTGGGCGACGGGCAGCAGAGCCGACAGGCGGGCCATGCAGTCCGGGGCCGGACGCAGCGACACGAACCGGTCGGACTCCGCCCGGCTGATCTTGGCCACCACCGACGTCGGCTCTCGCCGGTACGTCTCACGCCGGACCAGGTTGCCCAACCGGCGGGTGCCCAGGACGGCGAGCCGGGACAGGTCTCCGCAGACCACCTCGTCGACGTCGCGGCGGACCTCCCGCGAGACGCAGGAGGTTTCCTGCACGACGATCCGCGCCCGAAACTCGCTCAGGACACCCGCCGACATGGCGGCCAGCGTGCGGGGCATTTCGCTCACGAGCATCGCGGCCATGCCGAGGAACACCGCACCCGCGTGCGGGGACTCCCGACGGGCCAGCGCGATCTGCTCGGCCACCCCACGACCCAGCCGCTCCGCCGGCACACCCAGCCGTGCCTGTTCCGCGCGCTGCGCCCGGGCGAAGCGCACCGCGGCGACCGCCTGCGCCGCGCACGCGGCGTTCTTGACGTCTTCGAGGGCACGGATCAGGTCGATGTCGCCGCGAGCCTCTCCGTCGACGGCCTTGCCCGCGGGATCGAGCAGCCACTCAAGGGTCTCGAGCGCCCCGGAGAGTCCGGGGCCGACCTGGATCCGGGGTTCACCCGGCCCAGCACTATCGTTCATGTGTTCTATTTTAGACCCCACGAAGCCCGTCCAGAAGCTCACACGCCACCCGGACAACACCAATTTACGAACTCCGGCGCCGCGGCCACCGACCCGAACCACCTCGGCCCCCGGAGCCGCCCCGCGGCGTCGGCGTCGGGCCGGAGGCGGCACGCCTCCCCCCGCGTCAGCCCAGATGCGGTGCGATGAGCGCGCGGTATCGCTCGGAGATGAGCCGGACGACCTCATCCCCGGGCAGCGCCCACAGATCCTCGTTGAAGATCTCCACCTCGACATCACCGGTGTAGCCGGCGTCGCGGACCCACGACGTGATCGTCGGGAAGTCGATGAAGCCGTCGCCCATCAGCCCCCGCGAGTTCAGCGGCTCCGGCGCGAGCGGCAGGATCCAGTCGCATACCTGGTAGGACGCCAGCCGGCCCTGCCGCCCGGCCCGCTCGATCTGCGCGCGGCACTGCGGGTCCCACCACACGTGGTAGGTGTCGGCCACCACGCCCACCACCTCGGCCGGGAAGGGTGCTGCCAGGTCCAGGGCCTGTCCCAGGGTCTGCAACACCCCCCGGTCGGCCGCGAAGATCGGGTGCATCGGCTCGAGGACGAGCCGCACCGAGCGCTCACACGCGTAGGGCACCAGCTCGGCGATCCCGTCGGCGACACGGTCGCGCGCCGCGACGATGTCCTTGTCGTGCGCGTCGGCGTCGGTCATCGGCAGACCCAGCCGAGCGAACGCCGCCGGCAGGCCACCCACGACCACCACCAGCTCGTGGGTGCCCAGCGTTGCGGCCTCGTCGATCGCCCTCCGGTTGTCATCGAGCGCGTCCCGCCGGGCACGCCCGTCGGACGCCGTGAGGAAACCTCCCCGGCACAGCGTGGAGACCCGCAGCCCGGCGGCGCGGATCATGGTGGCGGCACGTGCGACGCCAACCTCCTGAACCCGGTCCCGCCACGGCCCGACGGCGCCCAGCCCGGCCCGGGCGGCCAGCTCGACGCAGTCGGCGAGACTCAGCCTCTTGCAGGTGGCCGTGTTGAGGCTGAGCCGGTCCAGCCCGGACGACGACCCCGGGCCGTCCTGGCTCACAGGGAGATCTCCGGCACGGGGAGCCGACACCCCTCCGCCGACGACCGCAGGGCCAGCGTGGCGAGTTGGACGCCGCGGGCGCCCGACAGCAGGTCGAAGCGGTGCTGGCGCCCGCTCGCCACGTCGCCGAGGTACTCCTGCCACTGGGCCTTGAAGCCGTTCTCGATCTCGGCCACCGGCAGCGGACGCCACTGCGCCAGGTGGTCGATCGGATCGGGGAGGTCGGGGTTCCACACAGGGGTCGGCGTGTCGGCCCGCGCCTGCACCGCGCACGTGCGCAGCCCGGCAACGGCCGATCCGTCGATGCCGTCGATCTGGAACTCGACCAGCTCGTCGCGGAACACCCGGGTGACCCAGGAGGAGTTGAGCTGCACGACCACCGGATCACCGTCGGGCGACTCGAGCTCGAACACCGCGTACGCCGCGTCGTCGGCGGTGGCCCGGTAAGGGGAACCCGCCTCGTCGACCCGCTCGGGAATGTGGGTGACCGCCTGGGAGTAGACCGTGCGCACCCGGCCGACGAGTCCCTCGAACACGTAGTTCCAGTGCGGGAACATGTCGGTGGTGATCGATCCGCCGTCCTCGATGCGGTAGTTCCAGCTCGGACGCTGCGACGGCACGTCGGTGCCCTCCCAGACCCAGTAGCCGAACTCGCCGCGCATCGCGACGATCCGCCCGAAGAAGCCCTCGTCGACGAGTCTCCGCAGGGTCACGAGCCCGGGCAGGTAGAGCTTGTCGTGCACGACGCCGTCGATGATGCCGTTGTCGCGGGCGATCCGGGCCAGGTCGACGGCCTGCTCGAGGGTGTCGGCCGTCGGCTTCTCGGTGTAGATGTGCTTACCTGCCCGCATGGCGGCGGCCAGCGCGGCGTAGCGGCGGGAGGTCGTCTGGGCATCGAAGTAGATGTCGATCGAGGGGTCGGTGAGCACCGCGTCGACGTCGGTGGTCCACCGTTCGATGTAGTGCTGGTCGGCGATCGACCGCAGCTTCTCGGCGTTGCGGCCCACG
>DAIESZ010000306.1 GCA_027346035.1 Propionibacteriaceae bacterium | reverse complement strand
CGCGGCCGTTGACCGTGCCGTCGCCGTAGCCCACCACGCCGTCGTCGGTGACCAGCTTGAGGGTGACGAAGTTGCGGCCGGGGCTCGAGACGATGACCTCGCCGGCGACGATCCTCATGAGTGAGACCTTTCTCCTGCGGTGTCGTGTGAGCCGAGGCGAGCCAGCAGATCGGCCAGCCGACCAGCGGCGATGTCGTCGAGATACTCTCCCACGAGCGCGATGAAGTTCTCTCGCAGGGCCAATTCTGGACCGAGTACGGCCTCCTCGGCGAGTGCCGCCCGGGCCAGGTCTGCGGGACGCACCGACGCCCGGTCGAGCCGGCGAAGCAGGTCGTGCATCGGCTCATCGGGTGCCTGGGTGGTGGGCAGGTCGAGCCGAGTGGCCACGTGCAGCCACGCGGCGACGAGCAGCGCGATGACTCGAGGCACCCGCCCGCGCTCCTCGTACCAGGCGACCGGACCGGGGACCCGCTGGGTGAGCTTGGCCGAGCCGTCGGATCCGACCTGTTGGCAGGTGTGGCGGAGCTCGACGTTGGCGAACCGGGCGAACATCTCCTCCCGGTACGCCAGGGGGTCAAGCCCGTCGGGCAGGTCGATCGTCGGCTGCATCTCATCGCCGAGTCGCCAAGCGACCGGGAGGATGGCCGGGTGGATCGCGGCTTCGGCTTGGTACCTCATGCCGGTGAGCGCGCCGAGGTAGGCGAGCAGTGAGTTGGTGGCGTTGAGGAGCCGAAGCTTCACGAGTTCGTACCTGTGCACCTGGTCGGTGAAGATGGCCCCGGCGGCCTCCCACCGCGGACGCGGGCCGGCGAAGTCGTCCTCGAGCACCCACATCGTGAACGGTTCGCACGGTACCGGCACCTCGTCGTCGAACCCGGCGGCCTTCGCCGCGGCGCGGGTCGCGTCGGTTGTGGCGGGGACGATCCTGTCGACCATGGTGTTCGGGGTGGCGCACCGGGCGAGGAATTCGCCGAGGGCGCCGGCGTCCGGTTCGGGCATCAGCGCCGCGAACTGAGTGAGCACGGTCCGCAGAACACTCCCGTTGCCACTCACGTTGTCGCAACTCAGCAGGGTCAGCGGGGTGCCACCGGACGCGGCCCGTCGCAGCAGGCCGCGGGCCAGTAACCCCATCATGGTGCGTGGCGCTGCCGCGCCGGTCGCGTCGCTGCGGATGTCGTCGGTGATGTCGAGGTCGTGGCTGCCCGGTCGGAAACTGTAGCCAATCTCGGTGATGGTCAGAGTGACGAGGTGGGTGTCGGGATCTGCGATCTCGGCGATGACGGCGTCCGGGGCGCGTCGGGCGACCAGCGCGCGATCGATCACGGCGACCTGTCGCGCGGGTTTCGCCCCGGGTCCCACCTCGACCACCGTGTAGGTCATGTCTTGACGGCGCAGCGCCTCCACCACGCCGGGACTCGAGTGGGCGACACCCGTGATCGCCCAGGGTTCCCCGGGGGCGTCGGCGGTGTACAGGGCCTGGTGGGCGCGGTGGAAGTTGCCGAGTCCGAGGTGGACGATCCGATTCATTTGTGTTCCCTTCAGCGCCACGGCCGCCAAACTTGCGTTGGGGGCGCGGCCGGGTATGGAATCACAGGCAACGCTAGGGATTAGTCCCGGAGCCGTCAAAGGCGCCCCTGGCTTCGGAGGTGAATCCGTGTCCGATCAGCTGGCACGGCCAGCGAGGGTCGGGTTATGGCCCACGTGCATGGCCGACCTCGCCTCCCCCGGTCCCGCGCTGGCAGCCCTCGACGTGCTGCGAGCGATGGGGTTCGACCCCGTCGTTCCCGCGGACGCCGGATGCTGTGGCCAGCCCGCGTTCAACACCGGACAACCCCGCGCCGCGGCCCCAGTGCTCCGGCACACCGTCGAGGCGTTCGAGGGTTGCGACGCGATCGTCACGGTGGCCGGCTCGTGCGCGGCGATGGTCGCCCACAACGGCCCGGCGCTGGTGCCGGCGGCGTCCGGCTTCGCCCGGCGGATGTGGGAGTTCACCCAGTTCGTCGCGGCCTTCGGCACCGACCTGCCACTCCGCCTCGACGCCACCGTCACTTGCCACGACGGTTGCCACATGACCCGGGTGCTGGGCGAGCGCAGCACGCCGCGCGAGGTGCTGGCCCGGATCGACGGGTTGCGCGTGGTCGAGATGGTCGATCCGGACGGGTGTTGCGGCTTCGGCGGCACGTTCGCGGTGAAGTTCCCCGAGCTGTCGGCGGCCATGGCCGACGTCAAGCTCGACCACGCGGCAGCCACCGAGGTCGACTGGATCGTCTCGGCCGACCCCGGCTGCCTCGTCCACCTCAGCGGCCGAGCGGGCGCGACCGGGCGGGCGCTCCCCACGCGACACATCGCCGAGATCGTCCGCGACGCCCTGGTTCCGGCGGGCGTGACGGCATGACCGCCCCGTCGGAGCAGGGGCGGGCCGGGTCCCGGCCCTCGTCCACGGCCCTCATCGGCACCGAGCGGGTGTCCCTGTCGCACCCCGAGTGGGCCGGGGCCGAGATCCCGCCGGGCACCCGCCGGCTGCCCCTCATCAGTGCCGACGCCGTGCGGCGTCCGGGCGTGGGCCACACCCGGGAGCGGCTCGAGGCCCTGGGCCGCGAGCGCGCCTCGGGGGTGTGGACGCCGGAGGCCGCGGTCCGCCGTGAACGGGGAGCCGAGATCCGCCGCGAGACGCTGCGTGACATGTCCGGCCACCTCGACCAGCTGTGTGCCAGCCTCGAGGCGAACGGCGTCATCGTGCACCGGGTGTCGACGCCCGAGCAGGCCCGGGAGGCCGTCGGGCAGGTGGCCCGCGATCACGGCGTCAGCCTGGTGGCCAAGTCGAAGTCGATGGCGACGGAGGAGATCCACCTGACGCCCTACCTCAACGGGCTCGGTATCGACGTCGTCGAAACCGACCTCGGCGAGTACATCGTCCAGGCGGCCGGTCAGCGCCCGAGTCATATCGTCGGGCCGGCGCTGCACCTGTCCCGCGACGACGTGGCGCACCTGTTCGCCGATCTCAAGGGGGCGCCGGTGAGTGACCGGCCCGACGACCTCGCCGCGTTCGCCCGCGCCCGGCTCCGCGCCGACTTCAAGGCGGCCCAGATGGGTATCTGCGGGGTGAACTTCGCGGCCGCCGACACCGGGACGCTGGTGGTCGTCACCAACGAGGGCAACGCCGACATGGTCACCAGTCAGCCCGACGTGGTGGTGGCGGTGATGCCGATCGAGAAGGTCGTGCCCCGACTGTCGGACGTCGGCGTCCTGGTGCCGCTCCTCAGCGACACCGCCAACTTGCAGTTCGTCACCACGTACCAGACCTGGCTCAGCGGCCCCCGCGACCCGAACGCGGGCGGTGACGGCCCGCGCGAGCTGCACGTGGTGATCTTCGACAACGGACGCAGCGACGTGCTCGGCACCCCTCTGGAGGAGGTGCTGTGTTGCATCCGGTGCGGCAACTGCCAGTTCGCCTGCCCGGTCTTCCGGACCATGGGCGGCGGCCACGGGTACGCCTCGATCTACGGCGGCCCGATCGGCGCGGTGCTGAGCCCGGTGATCGGCGACCACTCCGCCGACGCCGACCTCCCGTTCATGTCCAGCCTCTGCGGCGCCTGCGCGGAC
>DAIESZ010000266.1 GCA_027346035.1 Propionibacteriaceae bacterium | reverse complement strand
GCTCGTCGTCGTGCTCGTGGTCGGGTACGTGGGGTGGCTCGCGTACGTCCCCGCCTACGCCTGGTCGACGATGACACACGTCGGGGCGTTCCCGAGCGGCTCACGTCCGGCGCCGCAACCGGGAACAGCGATCCTGCTGGTCGGCTCGGACGCCCGCCAGGGGCTCACCGCGGCGCAGCGCAAGCAGTTGGGGACCGGGTGGGACCTCGGCGCTCGCACCGACACGATGATGATCATGTACGTGCCGCCCAGCGGACGCTCCGTGCTGCTGAGCCTCCCCCGGGACTCCTACGTCCCGATTCCCGGCCACGGACACGACAAGCTCAACGCCGCATTCTCGATCGGCGGGCCCCAGCTGCTGATCCGTACCGTCGAGCAGGACACCGGCATCCGCATCGACGGCTACCTCGAGGTGGGGATGGGCGGATTCGCCGACGTCATCGAATCGATCGGCGGGATCCGCATGTGCCTTCCGCAACCGATGGTGGACAAGGACTCGCACACGAACCTGCCGGCCGGCTGCCAGACCCTGACGGGTCCGGAGGCGCTCGGCTACGTGCGCATGCGCAAGGCGGACCCGCTCGGTGACCTCGGCCGGGTGAAGCGGCAGCGGGCCATGATCGATGCGGTGGCCAAGAAGGCCGCCTCCCCGTCGATCCTGCTCGACCCCCTGCGCTACTGGCAGTTCGCGATGGCCTCACGCAACTCGCTGCGCAGCGACGGCGTCGGCGTGTTGTCGCTGCCGGGTCTGGGCAGCGGTCTCATGGACCTCGCGGGGGGCAAGGGACTCCAGCTCACCGTGCCGGTGTCCAATCCCAACGCGATGACCCCAGCCGGTTCGTCGGTGTTGTGGGACGAGCAGGCCGCCAAGAACCTGTTCCACAGCATCGCCACCGGCAACACCGCCGGCTTGGAGAAGTACGCCAAGTAACCGCGCGCCTGCCGGACGCCGGGAGGATCAGCCCCGGGTGGCGTCCCGGACGATCTGTCCCTTCGCCAGCGCGAGGTCGCGCAGGGAGCGCTGGAATTCCAGCATCCGGTCCCGCACCTCCTCGTCGGCGGAACCGATGATGCGGGCGGCCAGCAGACCGGCGTTGCGGGCGTTGCCGACCCCCACGGTGGCCACCGGGACGCCGGCCGGCATCTGCACGATCGACAACAGCGAGTCCATCCCGTCGAGGTACGCGAGTGGCACGGGGACGCCGATGACCGGCAACGGGGTCAGGGAGGCGAGCATGCCCGGAAGGTGCGCCGCTCCCCCGGCCCCGGCGACGATCACCCGGATCCCCCGCTCGTGCGCGCCGCGTCCGAACGCCACCATCTCGTCGGGCATGCGATGGGCCGAGACGACGTCGGCCTCCCACGCGATGCCGAGTTCGTCGAGGGCCACAGCAGCCGGATGCATCGTGGGCCAGTCGGAATCGCTGCCCATGACGATCGACACCAGGACGGCGGTCTGGTCAGGCATCGCGGTCTCCCATCAGGTAGCGTGCGGCGTGCAGCGAGCGGCGTGACACCTCGGCGAGATCGGATCCGTAGGCGGTGACGTGCCCCACCTTGCGCCCGGGCTTGACCTCTTTGCCGTACAGGTGCACCCGGATCCTGCGGTCTCGGGCGTAGCAGTGCTGCAGCGCCCCGGTGAGGTCGTCCTCGGACCCGCCGAGGATGTTGTCCATCACGACGTGTCCGGCACGCAGGCCCGGGTCTCCGAGCGGCAGGTCGAGCACGGCCCGGATGTGGTTCTCGAACTGGCTGGTGACCGCGCCGTCGATGGTCCAGTGGCCGGTGTTGTGCGGGCGCATCGCCAACTCGTTGACGACCACGTCGCCGTTGCGGCGTTCCATGAGTTCGACCGCGAGCAGGCCGACGACTCCCAGCTCCCCCGCCACGCGCAACGCCAACTGTTGACAGGCCGTCGCGTGCTCGGCGTCCATGCCGGGCGCGGGGGTGATCGTGCGGGTGCAGATGCCACCGGTCTGCACCGATTCGCTCACCGGATAGGCGACCGCCTGCCCGCTGGGCGAACGGACCACCAGGGCGGACAGCTCTCGGGAGAAGTCGATGAACTCCTCGGCGATGATCCGGACGCTGGTGATGTCGGTTTCGCCGCCCGGGCGGGAGAGGTTCGCGGCGAACGGTTCTTCGGCCCCCTCGGGCCCGTCGACGCGCCACACCCCCTTGCCGTCGTAACCGCCTCGGGAGGTCTTGGCGATGACCGGCCAGCCGACCTCGTCACCGAAGGCGATGAGCCCGGCGGCGTCGGCGACGATCCGGAAGACGGGGTTCGGCGCGCCCATCTCGGCCATCCGGGCCCGCATGACGGCCTTGTCCTGCGCGTGTTCGAGCGCGTCCGGGCCGGGTCGGACGGCGATGCCCTCGGCCTCGAGGAGGCGCAGGATGTCGGTGGGCACGTGCTCGTGATCGAAGGTGACCACGTCGCACCCGCGCGCGAAGTCGAGCACGGTGGCCGGATCGGTGTAGTCGCCGACCACGACGTCGTGCACCACCTGGGCGGCGGACGCGTCGGGAGCCTCGGCCAGCAGGCGCACGGTGATGCCGAGCCCGATGGCGGCCTGGTGCATCATCCGGGCCAGCTGGCCGCCTCCGACGATGCCGACGGTGTAGCGGGTGGGCGCGGGGGACGGCACGGAGGGGGTTTCGGCGTTCACGCGATGATCTCCTCGGGTCGGGGCCGGGACGGGCCGGGCACGGGCGGGCGCCGCGAGATGGCTGCACAGGCCGACCGGAGGCCGTGGGTCCGGGCGCAGGGGATCCAGCGTGCCGTGCGGCCGGCCTGTGACGATGCGCCCATCCTGCCAGCAATCCACGAGGCCCGCGACGTGCCGGCCAGGCCGGCGCAGTCCCGGTCAGTGACCGGTCGCCGAGGCCCGGGCCGCGGACTCGTGCGCCTCGAGGCCCCTTCACGGCCCATCGAGCCGTCCGAACCGACCATGGGGATCTACAGCCAGGCGTCGGTGAACATCGTCCACCATCCCAGCGGCTCGCCGCCGATGACGATCGCCTCGCGCACCGGCGCCACCCGGGCACTCGTGGGACGCCCGCTCGACCCGAGGCCGCAACACGACCGGACGCCGATCCCCCGCACCCGGCGGTCGGCCCTCGGGCGCTGCGTCAACGGCGGCCGTTGCGGGGTCGCACGACCTTGTGCGCCTGCCAGTCGGGCCCCGCCGCGACGGTGATGGTGAGGGCCATGCCCGCGGTGTTCACGCCCTCGGCGAGGTCCGCGGGATCGACCGCCCCAGGACGGCCCACCTTCGGCGTCAGGACCCAGATGTAGCCGTCGGGGGTCAGGTCGGTGAGGCTGTCGACCAGGGCGTCGACGAGGTCGCCGTCGTCGTTGCGCCACCACAGCAGGACGACGTCGACCGCGTCATCGACGTCCTCGACCAGGTCGCCTTGGATCGCCTCCATGACGCTGGCCCGGACGTCCTCATCGACATCGGAGTCCCAGCCCAGTTCCTGAACCATCTGCCCAGCTGACAGGCCGAAGACGATCCGGCCTCCCGGTGGCGTCACCACGTACGATCCTCTCTCGATTCAGCGTCCCTGCCCGGGAGCGTCGACGCCCAGCCTGCCAGATCCACGGGGTCCGTGGAAACACCGGGTCGTTCTCCGGGCAAACGCGACGGCGGCCCCACCACCGGGAAGGTCCGGGGTGGGGCCGCCGTGGGCACGCATCGGGTCGCGGGCCGCGTATCTGGCGTCGCCGCCCGCGTGACCGGACGACCCCGCGGAGACGTCGAGCAGGCGGTAGGTGTCGACCGCGCGGGTGACCCACTCGGACGGTACCTCCCCGGCCTCGGCCAGCTGCTGCAGCGCCGCCACCGCCATCGACGGGCCGTCGATGTGGAAGAAGCGGCGAGCTGCCGGGCGGGTGTCGGAGAACCCGAACCCATCGGCGCCGAGGGAGCGGAAGCGTCCGGGGACCCACTGGGCGATCTGGTCCTGCACCTGGCGCATGTAGTCGCTGGTGGCGATGATCGGACCGGGCCGCCCCTGCAGCACCCGGGTCACGAACGGAACCTCACGCTCCTCCTCGGGGTACAGCAGGTTGTGCTCGTCGCAGCGCAGGCCATCACGGCGCAACTCGCCCCAGCTGGTGACACTCCACACGTCGGCGACGACCCCGAAGTCCTGCTTCAGCAGTTCCTGGGCTTCCAGGGCCCAGGGGACGCCGACGCCGGACGCGAGCAACTGCACCCGCCGGGCATCGGTGCCGACCCCGTCGAAGCTGCCCTCCTTGAGCAGGTACATGCCCCTGAGCAGGTCCTCGACGACAAGGTGTTCGGGCTCGGCCGGTTGGGGCATGGGCTCGTTGTAGGCCATGAGGTAGTAGATGACGTCCTCGGGGGTGTCACCGTACATGCGCCGCAGGCCGTCCTGGACGATGTAGCTCATCTCGTACCCGTAGGCGGGATCCCAGGTGGCCACCGCAGGATTGGTGGCGGCCAACAGCGGACTGTGACCGTCCATGTGCTGGGTGCCCTCACCAGTCAGGGTGGTGCGTCCGGCCGTCGCGCCCACGAGGAAACCGCGCACCATCTGGTCGCCGGCGGCCCAGATCGCGTCGCCGGTGCGCTGGAAGCCGAACATCGAGTAGAACACGTACACCGGCACCATCGGCACGCCGTGAGTGGCGTAGGCGGACCCGGCGGCGGTGAACGCGGCCATCGACCCGGCCTCGCTGATGCCGACCTCGAGGATCTGCCCGTTGGTGGCCTCGCGGTAGGCGAGCATCAGCTCATGGTCGACCGGCGTGTAGTTCTGCCCGTTCGGGTTGTAGATCTTGATCGTCGGGAAGAACGAGTCCATGCCGAACGTGCGTGCCTCGTCGGGGATGATCGGCACGACGTGCGGCGCGAACTTCTTGTCGCGCATGAGGTCCTTGAGCAGCCGGACGAAGGCCATCGTGGTGGCCACCGGCTGGTTGCCCGAGCCCTTGCGAACGCCCGCGAAGGCCTTGTCGTCGGGGATCGGCAGCGGTGCTGCCCGGTGGCCGCGGCGCTCGGGCAGGAACCCGCCGAGTTCACGGCGACGCTCCAGCATGTAGCGGATGCGCGGATCGTCCTTGCCCGGACGCATGTACGGCGGCGTCCAGTGGTCGTTCTCCTCGAGCTGGGCATCGGTGATCGGCATGTCGAGCCGGTCACGGAACAACTTGAGGTCCTCGAGGCTGAACTTCTTCATCTGGTGGGTGGCGTTGCGCCCTGCGAAGCTCGACCCCAGCACGTAGCCCTTGATGGTCTGGGCCAGGATCACGGTGGGGGCCCCGGCGAACTCGGTGGCCGCCTTGTACGCCGCGTAGACCTTCTGATAGTCGTGGCCGCCACGCTTGAGGGCCCAGATCCTCTCGTCGCTCCAGTCCTCGACCATCCTCAGCGTGCGAGGGTCGCGTCCGAAGAAGTGCTCGCGCACGTAGGCGCCGTTGTTCGCCTTGAACGTCTGGAAGTCGCCGTCGCGGGTGGTGTTCATGACGTTGACGAGCGCACCCTCGGTGTCCTGGGCGAGCAGCGGGTCCCAGTCACGGCCCCACAGCACCTTGATGACGTTCCAGCCGGCGCCCCGGAAGAACATCTCGAGCTCCTGGACGATCTTGCCGTTACCGCGCACGGGGCCGTCGAGTCGCTGCAGGTTGCAGTTGATCACGAACGTGAGGTTGTCGAGACCCTCGTTGGCCGCCAGCTGCAGCAGGCCCCGGCTCTCGGGCTCGTCCATCTCTCCGTCACCGAGGAACGCCCACACATGCTGCTGCGACGTGTCCTTGATGCCGCGGTTGGCCAGATACCGGTTGAACTGCGCCTGGTAGATGGCGTTCATCGGGCCGATGCCCATGCTCACCGTCGGGAACTCCCAGAAGTCGGGCATCATCCGCGGGTGGGGGTAGCTCGGCAGCGCGCGCAACCGGCCGTCGACGCGGTGGCTCTTCTCCTGGCGGAAGCCGTCGAGATCGGCCTCCTCGAGGCGTC
>DAIESZ010000265.1 GCA_027346035.1 Propionibacteriaceae bacterium | reverse complement strand
GTGAGCGCGAGCAGGAACAACAACAGCAGCGCGGTGCGCATGCTCGTGATCTGGGTCCAGGCCCAGCGCAACCAGGTGAACATCAGATCGGCGCTCCGTAGTTGACGGCCCACTGGCGCAGCGCGCCCATGAGTAGATCCCACACGCCGCTCACGAGGGCCACACCGACGGCCACCATGAGGGCGCCGCCCAGACGCTGGACGCCCAGCTGGTGCCGGCGGATGAACCCGATCGCCCGACCCATCGTGACCATCGCCTGCCCGGCGACGAGGAACGGCACACCAAGACCCAGGGCGTAGAAGAACGCGAGCAGTCCGCCTCGCCCGGCCGAGCCCTCATTGAGGCTCAGTGACAAGACGACCGACAGCGCCGGGCCGATGCACGGCGTCCAGCCGACACCGAACACGACGCCGAGCAGCGGCGCCGCCGCAATGCCCAACCGGGGAATCCGGTGGATGCGGTATTCCCGCTGCCCGACCGGGATGAGTCCGGCGTAGACGAGCCCGAGCAGCACCGCGACGACCCCGACGATCACCGAGATCAGCCGTTGGTGCTCGATCAGCGCCGCACCGGCCCGGCCGACCAGTGCCCCGCTGAGCACGAACACGACGGCGAAACCGAGCACGAACAACGCGGTGCCGAGCAGAGTGCGTCCCCGGTGCCCACGCCCCTCGAGCACCTCGGAGGCGCCGAGCCCCGTGGCGAACGACAGGTAGCCCGGCAGCAACGGCAGCACGCACGGGGAGAAGAAGCTCACGAGGCCGGCGAACACCGCCACCGGGATCGCGAGCACCATGCTGCCGCCGAGGGCGTCCTTGACCCAGGTGGTCACGTCGAGGGACACGAGCGGGAGCACCGTCATCACGGCGGTGTGCACAGCGATCACCTGCCCGCCGCGATGTCGTTGATGGTGCCGACGATGGTGTTCGTGTCGACCTCGCCGAGCACCCGTGCGGCGATACCACCGTGGGCGTCGATGACGATCGTGCTCGGGATCGCGGCCGGCGGGATCTGCTTGAAGTTGAGCAGCAACTCACCCGTCGAGTCGTAGAGGCTGGGGTAAGGCACCTTGAACGCCCGCACAAACGCCTGGGCGGGGGCCGGGTTGAGGTCGCGGGTGTCGATGCCCACGAACTGGGCCACCGCGGCCGTCTGCTTCGACGCGGCGACCAGCGCGGGCGCCTCCTTGCGGCAGGGCGCGCACCAGGACCCCCACACGTTGATCACGATCACCTTGCCGGCATAGTCGGCGGTGCTCAGATGCTTGCCGTCGAGGGTGGTGCCCGACAGCACCGGCGCCTGGTCGCGGTGTCCGGGCGCGATCCGGGTGTAGGTGCCGTTCCCCACGGCGAACCCGCTCTGCACGTCGACGCCGCTGCCGGAGCCGCACCCGGCGAGGGCTGCGGAGAGCAGGCCACCGCCCGCCAGGGTCAGCATCGCCCTGCGGTCAACCCTCACGAGATGGAACCTCCGGAGCCGGTCGAGATCGTGTCACCCTTGACCCCCGGTCGGAGCAGGTCACGGCACGGCTCGGCGTAGCTGACTCCGGTGATGTGTTCTCCACGGAACTGGAACGTGGTGACGCTGCCGACCGTGCACTGGCGCCTTCGCGGGTCGTGCACGAGTCGGCGTCCCTCGGCGCCGAGCCGGGCGATCCAGATGGGCAACTGGTGGCTCACGATCAGGGCCTGCCCGTTCTCGCCCACCTGCCGGGCGGCGTCGTGGATGGCGTCATGCATGCGCGCGACCACCTGCACGTACGGCTCGCCCCACGAGGGCACCATGGGGTTGCGCAGCAACCACCAGTTGCGGGGATCCTTGAGAGCGTTGCTGTCGCGGCCGAACATCTGGCCCTCGAACTTGTTGCTGGCCTCGACGACCCGCTCGTCGAGCACCACCTCGAGACCCCGTCCGGCGGCGATCGGGGCGATCGTCTCCTGGGCCCGGGTGAGTGGGGAACTCACCAGCCGGTCGAGCGGCACGTCGGCGAAGTGCTCCGCGAGCCGCTCGGCCATCGCGCGTCCGTTGCCGGACAGGTGGAAGCCGGGCAGGCGGCCGTAGAGGACGCCGCGGGGGTTGTCGACCTCGCCGTGGCGCACCACGTGCACGAGGGTCGGCCCCACCTGGGGTGCCTTCTTCACAGGACCTCCTGGGTGTGGGATTTCACAGTGCCGTGCGCGCCGCGACCGCAGCCTTCGGCAGCGCACTCACAATACGGTCGATGGCTGAATCGTCGTGGGCCGCGCTGACGAACCACACCTCGTAGCCGCTCGGCGGCAGATGGATGCCCTGGTCGAGCATCGCGTGGAAGAACGCGGCGAACGCCGCGCCGGACTGCCGCTGCGCGCCCGCGTAGTCGGTGATCCGGGTGCCTCCGGGGGTGCCCGTGGGCATGAGGAACACCGAGAACATGCTTCCCGCGGTGTTGATCACGTGCGGGACGCCGACCGCGTCGAGGGCCTCGTGCACCGCGCCCCGGATCGTGCGCGAGACGGCGTCGATGTGCGCGTAGACCTCGTCGGTGGCCAGCCGCAGGGTCGTGACTCCGGCCGCCGAGGCGACCGGGTTCCCCGACAGGGTTCCGGCCTGGTAGACGGTGCCGACCGGCGAGAGGTGCTGCATGAGGTCGCGACGACCGCCGAAGGCTGCGGTCGGGAACCCGCCGCCCATGACCTTGCCGAACGTCATGAGATCGGGCTCGACGCCGTCGACGCCGAACTGACCGCTGCGGGTGACCCGGAAGCCGGTCATCACCTCGTCACTCACGAACAGCGCGCCGTGCGCGTGCGCGATCCGCCGCAGGAACGCGTTGAAGTGCTCGGGTCGCCCGTCGGGCCCGGGGGCGACGCCGGGCTCGATCACGCCCATGTTGCCGGGCGCCGCCTCGGTGATGATGCAGGCGATGTCATCGCCGTGTTCGGCGAAGATCGCCTCGACAGCGGCTCGGTCGTTGTAGGGGGCCACGAGGGTGTCGGCGGCGACCGCATCGGGGACGCCGGGGCTCCCGGGCACGGCCAGGGTCGCCATCCCCGAGCCGGCGGCCACCAGCAGCGCGTCGACGTGCCCGTGGTAGCAGCCGGCGAACTTGACGATCTTCTGCCGGCCGGTGACCCCCCGCGCGAGACGCAGCACGCTCATCGTCGCCTCGGTGCCCGAGTTGACCAACCGCACCTGTTCGACCGGCGTGCGCCCGATGATCGTCTCGGCGAGCACGACCTCGTTCTCGGTGGGGGCCCCGTAGCTGGTGCCGTGCGCGGCAGCCGCCGTGACGGCGTCCAGCACGGCGGGGTGGGCGTGGCCGAGCAGCATCGGACCCCACGAGCCGATGAGGTCGACGAGTTCGTTGCCGTCGGCGTCGTAGAGGTAGGCGCCCTTGGCCCGGGCGATGAACCGGGGGGTGCCCCCGACCGAGGTGAACGCCCGCACCGGCGAGTTCACCCCTCCGGGGATGGACCGTGAGGCGCGCTCGAACAGTTCGCGGGACCGGTCGTCGACACTCATGCGGTGGGGCGCCCTTCGTGGTAGCGGCGGGCCCATTCGAGGGCCCAGTAACTGAGGATGATGTCGGCGCCGGCCCGGCGGAACGCGAGTAGCGTCTCGTCGATGGTGCGGTCGCGGTCGAGCCATCCGTTGGCCGCGGCGGCCTCGATCATGGAGTACTCACCCGACACGTTGTAGACGGCCACCGGCACGGTGACGGCCTCGCGCACCGTGCGCAGCACGTCGAGGTAGGGCAGCCCCGGTTTGACCATGACCACGTCGGCGCCCTGCTCGATGTCGAGCATCGTCTCCCGCAGCGCCTCCCGCACGTTCGCCGGATCCTGCTGGTAGGTGAGGCGGTCACCGGTGAGGCTGCTCGCCACCGCCTCGCGGAACGGCCCGTAGAACGCCGAGGCGAATTTCGCCGCGTAGGCGAGGATCGCGACGTCGTCGTGACCGGTGCGGTCGAGTTCGGCGCGGATCGCCGCGACCTGGCCGTCCATCATGCCGCTGGGCGCGACGACGTGCGCCCCGCAGGCGGCGTGCAGCGCGGCCATCTGCGCGTAGATGGCGACGGTGGCATCGTTGTCGACGACGCCCCCGGGCGTGAGAACCCCGCAGTGCCCGTGGTCGGTGAACTCGTCGAGGCACACGTCGCTCATGACCAGCAGGTCGTCACCCACCTCGTCGCGCACGGCGCTGATCGCCGACGACAGGATGCCGTGCGGGTCGAGCGCGCAGCTGCCTTCGGCGTCCTTCGTCTCGGGGACGCCGAACAGCATGATGCCGGCGAGTCCGGCCCCGGCGGCGTCGGCGGCCGCGCGGCGCACGGTGTCGACAGTGTGCTGCACGACGCCGGGCATCGAGGAGATCGGACGAGGTTCGCGGATGCCCTCGGCGACGAACGCCGGCAGGATCAACTGGCCCGGATGGACCCGGTGCTCCCGCACCATCGCCCGCATGACTGGAGTCGTGCGCAGGCGGCGGGGCCGATGGACAAGTGGGCTGGGCACGGCCCCTAGGGTACCTCGCCTCACCACCCGGGCGGTTACGACGACTTGCGCCGGCGGCGGCGACGCTGCGACGGCTTCTTCACCTCGGCGCCGCGGCTGAGGAACTCCGCCCGGCGGCGGGCGGCGAACACGGCCAGTTCATCGGCGAGCGTCGTCGAGTTGGGCGTCGACGCGAGCACGTCGACCCTCAGCCCATGCTCCTCGCAGGTGGCCGCGGTGGCGGGTCCGATGGCCGCGATGATCGAGCAGGCGTGCGGCTTGCCGGCGATCCCGACGAGGTTGCGCACCGTGCTCGACGACGTGAAGATCACCGCGTCGAACTCGCCGGTCTTGATCGCCTCCCGGGTCTCGACCGGCGGCGGTGCGGCCCGCACCGTGCGGTATGCGGTGACGTCCTCGACCTCCCAGCCGAGTTCGGTGAGGCCGGTGACGAGGGTGTCGACCGCGATGTCGGCGCGAGGGCAGAAGACCCTGTTGATCGGGTCGAGCACGTCGTCGTAGGCGGGGAACTCGGCGGCCAGCCCCGCGGCGGAGTGCTCCCCCACCGGCATGAGGTCGGGCACGATCCCCCAGTCACGCAGCGACTGGGCGGTCGAATCGCCGACGACAGCCACCCGGACACCGCTGAACACGCGAGCGTCGAGGCCGTACTCCTCGAGCTTGTCGCGCACGGCCTTCACGGCGTTGACCGAGGTGAATACCACCCACTCGTAGCTGCCCTCGACCAGCCCGCGGATCGCCCGGTCGAGCAGCTGGGGTTGGCGGGGCGGCTCGACGGCGATCGTCGGCACCTCCTCGGGGTACGCGCCGTGCATGCGCAGCCGGGCCATCAGCGCAGCCGACTGGGCCTTGGTGCGGGGCACCAGCACCCGCCAGCCGAACAGCGGCTTGTTCTCGAACCACTCGGTGAGCTGGGCCGCCGCGGCGTCCCCGATGACCACGGTGACGGGGGCGTCGTCGTCCTAGTCGAACAATGCGGGCGTCAACCGGCCCAGCGTCGTGCGGAGCGTCTGCTGCCTGGTGGTGGTGCCGTTGACGGTCGCGATGACCACCTGATCGGCGCTGCGTCCGGCGTGCAGGGCGCAGGCGGCGACGTCGTCGAGGGCGGCCACGGTCGAGCTGACCACCTGGTTGGCGCCGGAGAACCCGTCGCTGCGGGCGAGTCCCGCGCTCGGAACCAGCTCGACGCAGGTGTTGCTGAGGTCGACGCCCGCGAACTCGGGCACCGCGGTCTGCGGCGAGATTCCGGGGATCACGTGGATGTCGACCCCGGACGCCACGCATCCGGCGGCCTCGACGGCACCCCGACCGTCGAGGAACGGATCGCCCCAGAACAACCGCACGACCTGACCGGCACCCTCGAGGGCGTGGACGCACTCGGCCGCCCGGTCGGGTGCGGCGGCGCCGCTGAGTCGGCGGACGGTCACGGACTCGGGCAGGCCGAGGATCGGCTCCGTGAGCAACGACACCAACCGCGGATCGTCGACCAGCACGACGTCTGCGGTTCGCAGCGCCTGCAGCGCGCCGAGCGTCAACAGCATCGGGTCTCCGGGACCGGCGCCGACGAAGGTCACCCGGGACGGCTCGCTGTCGGGGTCGTGGAGTGCACTCATGGCGCTCACCAATCCGTTCTTCCGTCGTCCCAACCAGACATCGTGGACAGTATGGCGCGTGCCAGGCGGGCACCCAGCCCTGCGGCATCGGCCCTGCGGCCAGTGGCCTGCTCCAAAATCACCCGGACCCGACCCGAGGCCTCTTTTCTCCCAGTAACCACCCGCAAAGTCAATCCGCTCGCGTCCGAATCGGACGCGAGCGTGGCGTGGGCCCCGACTGGGGCGAGACAGCCCGCGTCGAGGGTGGCGAGGCAGGCCCGTTCGGCGGTGACCGCATCGCGGGTGACCGGGTCGTCGAGGAGGGCCGCGACGTCGCGCACGGGGCTGTCGTCGCGGCACTCGATGGCGAGTGCCGCCTGCCCGGCCGCGGGCATCAGCCGGTCGAGCGGCATCAGCGTGGCCGGCACGCCCGCCGCGCGGGTGCCCTCACCGTCGAGCCGCCCGAGCCGCCGCAGGCCGGCGGCGGCGAGCACCGTGGCGTGCAGGTCGCCCCGGCGGACGAGATCGATGCGGGTGTCGACGTTGCCGCGGATCGCGACGAACCGGGGTCGCACCCCGCGTTCCGCGGCCAGGGCCGCGAGTTGCAGTTCGCGCCGCGGTGATCCGGTGCCGACGATCGTGTCGTCGTCCCACTGATCCGGGGTGCGGCCGACGACCACGTCGCGGGCGTCCTCCCGGCTGGGGACGGCCGCCAACGCGAGCCCGGGCGCGCCCGCGACCGGCAGGTCCTTGAGGGAGTGCACGGCGAGGTCGATGCTGCCGTCGAGCAAGGCCTCCCGAACGGCCGCGGCGAAGACTCCGGTGCCACCGATCTCGGTCAGCGCGCGTGCGTCGCGGTCACCGTGGGAATCGATGCCGACGAGGTCGACCGCGTGTCCGGCGGACCGCAGGCGCGAGGCGACCCACTCGGCCTGCACGACCGCCAGGGGCGAACGCCGGGCCCCGATGCGGACGCGGGTCACGAAGCGTCCTCGAGGGCGAACAGGGTGCGCAGGACAGCGGCGTAGTCGACCTCGTGGACGTCGGGGTCGACGGATTCGGCCGCCTGCCGCACGGCGACGGTCGGCGGGTGCATGAGCTTGTCCGCAGTGCGGTGGATGGCCTTGACGATCTCGTTGCGCGCGGCCGGGTCGAGGTGCGGAAGGCGACGGTCGAGCCGGGCGATTTCCGCCTCGACGACCGCATCGGCCTTCTGCCGCAGAGCCACGACCGTCGGGGTGACCGTGGCGGCGCGCTGCCGCGTGAGGAACCTCGCGAGTTCCTCGTGGACCAGCAGCCGGGCGGCCTCGACGTCGACGCGCTCGCCCGTCAGCCGGTCGGCGAGGCTCGCAAGATTGACCAGCACCAGGTGGTCGGCGACGCCCGGGGCGACGTCGGCGGGCAGCGCCAGGTCGACGATCGCCCGAGGGCCCGAGGCCGCGACCATCGACTCGTCGATGAGGAAGCCGGCCGAGCCGGTGCAGGTGATCACCAGGTCGTGGGCGGGGACGGCGCCGGCGAGGTCGGCGAACGGGACGACGTCACCGCCGATCTCGCGGGCCAGCCGCTCGGCGGACGCGTGCGTGCGGTTGATGCAGGTGACCCGGGCGCCGCGCTGGGCGAGGCTCCGGGCGGCCAGCCCGGACATCTGGCCTGCTCCGACCACGAGGCACCGGGCCCCCTCGACCGCAACACCCGCCGCGTCGAGGGCGTCGAGTGCGGCGGAGAACACCGAGCGCCCTGCGCTGCCGATCGCGGTCTCGGAGTGGACGCGCTTGCCCACCCGCAGGGCCGTCTGGAACACCGCGTTGAGCGTCGGGCCGGACGTGTGCGCCTGTTGGGCGTCCGACAGGGCCAGTCGCGCCTGGCCGAGTACCTGGTTCTCACCGACCACGAGCGAATCGAGGCCCGCGACCATCGAGAAGCAGTGGGCCACGGCGGCCTCGTCGTAGCGGACGCCGCACAGCGGCATCAGCATGTCGGTGGAGTACCCGGAGGTCGCGGCGAGCAGGCCGATCACGGCGTCCAGTCCCCCGTGGAAGCGGGTCGTGTCGACGTGGACCTCGGTGCGGTTGCAGGTGCTGATGACCAGTGCTTCGGAGATCGACTCGTGCGCGATCAACTCGCCGGCGAACTCGCGGCAGGCGTCACGAGACATCGACAGCCGCGCCAACTGGTCGATACTCGCGGTGTGGTGCGAGATGGACACCGACAGGATGGTCACCGGTCACGCCCTTCCATGCCCGTCGGAGAGTCATCACCGGCGGACCAGAGTTGAGAACTTGACGGAGTGTGGTGCGGCGCTCGGGCGAGCGCGCTACGCACCCGACCGGGATCGAGAGCCCAGATCGACACGACCGCCCCGTCGACGATCGTGACCGGCACATGATCGGTCCACGCGGACCGGACCACCGGATCGGACCGGTCGAGATCGACAATCTCGACCGACACCCGATCGGAGGCGGCGACCGCCCGCGCCTCCTGCTCGGCGGTCTCGCAGAGGTGGCAGCCCACCCGGGTGAGCACCACGAGCCGCGCGTCACTGGCGGGCAGCGGTCCGGTCGGCAGTGACCCGGACGCGATGCCACCCGCGGTCAGCCTGTCGGGCTCCGCGGACGTGCCGGGTGATCGCGTCAAGAACCGCGTGGGAGGCCTCCGGAGGGTGTGGTCGGCCGAGCCGCGAGGACGTTACTTGCCGGCGCGACGACGCTGGATGCGCGTCTTCTTGAGCAGCTTGCGGTGCTTCTTCTTCGCCATCCTCTTGCGGCGCTTCTTGATGACCGAACCCACTGTGAGCCTTTCGACGTCCGGATCGATGTCCGGCACGGTGACCGCTTGGACGACCTTCGCCCAAGGGCGCCCGGTTGACCGGGCAACCAGGGAATTCTAGCCGTGCGTGAGCGCGGTGGGCGAATCGTCGTTCACCCGAGGGCCACGCTACGATCACGGGCCGCCTCGAGCGCCGCAAGGAACGCGGCGCGGACTCCCCGATCGTCGAGCACCCGCAGGGCCGCGGCCGTGGTGCCGGCGGGCGACGTGACGTTCTCGCGCAGCACTGCCGGGTGGGTGCCCGACTCGCTGAGCAGCGTCGCCGAGCCCAACAGCGTCTGCGTGGCCAGGCGGGTGGCGATCGGACGCGGCAACCCGAGGTGCACGCCGGCCTCGATCATCGCGTCGGCGATGTAGAAGAGGTAGGCCGGGCCGGAACCCGACACCGCGGTGACGGCGTCCTGGTACTGCTCGGGCACCACGACGACCTCGCCGACCGCCCCCATGAGACGCTCCGCCACCTCGACGTGTTCGCGGCCGGCATGACTGCCCGCCGAGATCGCCGACATCGCCTGCCCCACCTGGGCCGGAGTGTTCGGCATCACCCTCACCACGGGGGTGCCGTCCGGCAGATGGCTCTCGAGCCGCGCCGTGCCGAGACCGGCGCACAGCGAGACGACCAGGGCGCCCGGGCGCAGGGTGCGCGACAACTCCTCGAGGACGCCACCAGCGTCCTGCGGTTTGACGACGAGCACGACGGTGTCGGCCCGCTCCCCCACCTCGGCGAGCCCCGCCACCCGGACGCCGGTGCGCGAGGACATCTCGTCGGCCAGCGCGCTGCTGCGTTCGGCGATGAGCAGGGTGTCGGTGTCCCAGCCCGCGCGCACCAGCCCGCCGAGCAGGGTGCCGCCCATCATGCCGACGCCGACGACGGCGGTGGTGGTGGTGGTGGTGGTGGTGTTCATCGTGCAGCCACCAGCTCGGCGATCTGCACCGCGTTGAGGGCGGCACCCTTGCGGAGGTTGTCGTTGCTCACGAACAGCACCAGCCCGTGCCCGGCCGGGGCCGACTGGTCGCGACGGATACGTCCGACGAGACTGGGATCCTTGCCGGCGGCGTCGAGCGGGGTTGGCACGTCCATGAGCATGACGCCGGGCGCGCTGCTCAGCAGTTGGCTGGCCACCGCCGGGTCGATCTCGCGCTCGAACTCGGCGTGAATCGCCAGCGAGTGGCCGGTGAACACCGGGACCCGTACGCAGGTGCCGGCGACCAGCAGATCGGGGATGTGCAGGATCTTGCGGGACTCGCCGCGCAGTTTCTGCTCCTCGTCGGTCTCACCGGTGCCGTCGGTCTGCAGCGACCCGGCGATCGGGAGCACGTTGAACGCGATCGGCTTGACGTAGGGGGCCGGGTCACCGAAGTCGATGACGCTGCCGTCGAGGGCGAGCCGGGCCAGGTGGTCGGACGCCGTGCCCGTGCGGAACTGCCTCTCGGCCACCTGCACCGCGGCACCGCCGCTGCCGGAGATCGCCTGGTAGGTGGCAACGACCAGCCGCGTGAGTCCGGCGGCGTCGTGCAACGGCTTGAGAACGGGCATCGCCGCCATCGTCGTGCAGTTGGGGTTGGCGATGATGCCCTTCGGCGTGACGAACGCGTCCTCCGGATTCACCTCGGAGACCACGAGCGGTACCTCGGGGTCCATTCGCCAGGCCGAGGAGTTGTCGACGACGATCGCCCCGGCGGCGGCCACGCGCGGAGCGTACTTGAGCGAGTTGGGCTTGCCGTTGCTGAACAACGCGATGTCGAGCCCCGAGAAGTCAGCCGTGTCGGTGTCCTCGACGACGACCTCGCGGTCGCCCCACGGCAGCACCGTGCCGGCCGATCGGGCCGAGGCGAAGAACCGGATCTCATCGACCGGGAAGTGACGTTGCGCCAGCAGCGTCCGCATGACGCCGCCGACCTGACCAGTAGCTCCGAATACACCCACGCGCATGGAATCCAGGGTAACGGGGCCACTTCGTCCCGGCCGTCGCGCCCGCATCGCTGGGCAGGCGGTCACACCCCGACGGAGCGGGCGGCGATCACAGCCACGACACCCGCCCGTGCAGCAGCGAGTAGCCGACGAAGCTCGCGACGTCGAGGAGGAAATGGGCGACGATCAGGGGCCCGAGGCGTTTGGTGCGGAGATAGAAGGCGCCGAAGATCAGGCCCATGATGAGGTTGCCGATGAACCCGCCGAAGCCCTGGTAGAGGTGGTACGACCCGCGAATGAGCGCGCTGGTCACCACCGCCACCACCGGCGCCCACCCGGCCTGGCGCCACCTGGTGAACAGGTAGCCGAGCATCACGGTCTCCTCGAGCACACCGTTCATCAGCGCGGACAGCACCAGCACCGGGATCGTCCACCAGTTCGACGCCAGGTTGGCGGCGGCGACGGTGGTGTTGATGCCGATCGCGCGGGCCCCGAGGTACAGGCCGAGCCCCGGGACGCCGATCCCGGCGAACAACAGGGCTCCCCACCCGACGTCGAACCCCCACCGGCGCGGAGCGACCCCGAGGGCGGCACCGACACCGCCCGCTGGGCTGTGGAAGGTGGTGAGCAGGTAGAGCGCCAGCGCCACGGGCACGAGCGGGAAGACGATGTCGGACAGCTGGTAGGTGAGGTCGAGCCAGGGCCGATTGGGCGTCACCGAGACGTTGAGCGCCGACGTCTGCGTCGACAGCGCCGCCTTGCGGGTGAGCAGGTCGATGATGGACAGCACCGAATACCAGGCGGAGCGTCCGAGGCTGACGCCGAGCACGAGCACCGTCTCAATGGCCAGGAGCCTCGCGAGGGGCCGCACGGGCGTCGCCGGGGCGGCTTCGGTGGCGCTCGTCATGCGCCCCACGATAGCCCGCGACCCCGCGGGTCAGCGCCGACGCGAACCCTGGTGCATCGACTGCCCGAGGTGTGTGCGGATCAGCTCGAGAGATCGGCCGAGGGCCTCCTCCCGCTCCGCCCGGGTGGCCTGCCTGCGGGTGTTCACTTCGAGCACGACATGCCCCGAGAAGTGGCGTTCGGACAGCCGGTGCAGCAGCTCCAGCGCCTGCTGGTCTCCCTCGCCCGGCATCAGGTGCTCGTCCTTGATCGATCCGCTGCCGTC
>DAIESZ010000253.1 GCA_027346035.1 Propionibacteriaceae bacterium | reverse complement strand
CGTGTCGGTGTCTTCCGGGGTGCAGAACGCCGAGGCCATGATCCCCTGGCTGCAGGGGCACGAGGTGCTCACCGCGACGATCATCATCGTGATTCTGATGACCATGAACCTGCGGGGGGTTCGCGAGTCGGGCACGGTGTTCGCGATCCCCACTTACGCGTTCATGCTCGGGATCATCGGCATGGTCCTCTACGGGCTCTTCCGGATGTTCGTCCTGGGGCAGACCCTCCGGGCCGAGACGGCCGACTACACGGTGGTGGCGACCGGCAGCTACCGCAACTTCTCCGGCATCCTCATGGTCGCCCTGCTGGCCCGGGCGTTCTCGTCCGGCAGTGCCGCGCTCACCGGCGTCGAGGCCATCAGCAACGGGGTGCCCGCGTTCCGCGCACCGAAGAGCCGCAACGCCGCCACGACGCTCGCCCTGCTCGGTGGGGTGGCCGTGTCGATGCTGCTCGGCATGATCGTCCTGGCGAACCTCGCCCGCGTGCGTCTGATCGACTCGGGAACCGGCGGCTCGTACTTCGTCACGCCGTCGGGACAGAAGATCACCTCCGAGGGTCCCACCGTGGTCGGCCAGCTGGCCACCACCGTCTTCTACACCACGTTCCGCCCGGGCTTCTACTTCGTCGTCACCGCGACGATGATCATCCTGTTCCTGGCCGCCAACACCGCGTTCAACGGATTCCCGGTGCTCGGGTCGATCCTCGCTCGCGACAACTTCCTGCCGCGACAGCTGCACACCCGTGGCGACCGCCTCGCCTACTCGAACGGCATCATCACGCTGGCGCTGGCCGCGGTCGGACTGGTCGTCGCCTTCAACGCATCGGTGACCCAGTTGATCCAGATGTATGTGGTGGGGGTGTTCGTGTCCTTCACCGTGAGTCAGTTCGGGATGATGCGGCACTGGAACCGGCACCTGCGCACCGAGATCGACGCGGTGAAGCGCCGCGCGATGAAGCGTTCGCGGGTGATCAACGGAATCGGCTTCACCATGACCGGGCTCGTGCTGATCGTCGTGCTGGTGAGCAAGTTCATCCACGGCGCCTATCTGGCCGTGTTGGCGATGATCGTGCTGTTCATCCTGATGCGGGCGATCCGGCGGCATTACGACTCGGTGGAACGCGAGACCGCGGTCTCCCCCGAAGAGGACCGCATCCTGCCGAGTCGGGTGCACGCGGTGGTGCTGGTCGCCGAGGTCAACAAGCCCGCCATGCGGGCGCTGGCGTTCGCCCGGGCGTCCAGGCCGTCGACTCTCGCGGCCGTCACCGTCGCGGTCGATGGCGACGGCAGCGAACGGCTGGTGCAGATCTGGAATCAGTTGAGTCTCGACGTGCCGCTCAGCGTCATCGCCTCCCCCTACCGGGAGGTCACCGGCCCCTTCATCGACTACGTACGCAGACTCCGTTCGGGCAACCCCCGCGACATCGTGTGTGTCTACATCCCCGAATACGTCGTGGGGCACTGGTGGGAACAGTTGCTGCACAACCAGACGGCGCTGATGATCCGCACCCGGCTGCACTTCATGTCCAACGTGATGGTCACGTCCGTGCCGTTCCAGCTGCGGTCCTCGGAGAACCAGGAGGAACGCTACGACCGGGCCGACCCGCTCGCGTGGCACTCCGGTCCCGGCGGGAGACCCCGCCGATGACCAGACCCCCAGCCCCCGGCGACGTGGTCGGGCCCGTCCGCGCCACCGCGATCGCCCACGGCGGCCACGTCGTCGCACGCCTCGACGAGCGGGTGATCTTCGTCCGGCACGCCCTACCGGGCGAGCTGGTCACCGTGAGGCTCACCGAGACCAGCCACGCCAGCTTCTGGCTCGGGGACGTCGAGCAGGTGCTGGAGGCCTCTCCCGACCGGGTCGCGGCGCCGTGTCCCGTCGCCGGCGAGTGTGGCGGCTGCGACTTCCAGCACGTGTCGGCATCCGCTCAGCGACGGCTCAAGGCCGAGGTGATCGACGAGCAGTTGCGCCGGCTCGCGGGCCTCGACCTCGACCTGGACCTCGACCGCCTGGTCGAGCCGGCGGATCCTGGCCGTCCCGACGACCTGCTCGGATGGCGCACCCGGATGCGTTACCGGGTGAGTCAGGGGCGTCCGGCCATGATGCGCCACCACAGCAACGACCTCGTGGTGCTGCCCGACCACGGATGCGCGATCGCCCATCGGGCCATCGATCCCGCCCGGGTGGCCCGTGCTGCCGCGGGTGCGCGACGCGGCGTCGACGCCGTGGTGTCGGCCGACGAGGTGCTGTACCTCGTCGACGACGGGACGTCCCCGGCGCCGGTGATCAGCCAGCGGGTGGGGCCGGTGACTTACGAGCTGTCGGGGGCCGGGTTCTGGCAGGTGCACCCCCGGGCGCCGCAGCTGCTGGTCGACGCGGTGCTCACGGCGCTCGACCCGCTGCCGGGCGAGACCGTGTGGGATCTGTACTGCGGCGTGGGCCTGTTCGCGGCCCAGCTGAGCCGCAGAGGGTTGTCGTGTGTCGGAGTCGAGGCCGACCGTGCGTCAGTCGTCCACGCCCGGCGCAACGCCCCCGGCGCCTCGTTCCACGCGGCGCCGGTCGAACGCGCGCTTCCGCGACTGCCCGACCCGGATCTGGTGGTGCTCGACCCGCCACGCAAGGGCGCCGGTGCTCGGGTGTGCCTGGCCATCACCGACCGGAAACCCCGGGCGGTCGCCTACGTCGCCTGCGACCCGGCGGCGCTCGCGCGTGACCTGCGGACCTTCGCCGCGGCGGGATACCAGGTGAGCGGGCTGCGGGCCTTCGACCTGTTTCCGATGACCCACCACGTCGAGTGCGTCGCGCTGCTGGAACCGGAGGCCGCGGTTCCGGCGTCCGACCGGGGCTGACGCGCGACACCTGCGCAGTCTCGTGGCGACCCTGTTTCGCCCGTGCCACTGACACGTTCCGATCGAGCGGGCAGACTGGGGTTCGTCACGGCGCGGAGTCGGGCACGGATGATATCTTGACGTCAAGAGACCTGGCGTGGATGCCGGGTGATCAGAGGAAGAAGGGTGGAACACCACGTCATGAGCCTCAACAGTTTCGATGCACGGACCAGCCTCACCGTCGATGACCAGTCCTACGAGATGTTCAGGATCGACGCCGTCGAGGGGCATGAGAGCCTGCCGTTCAGCCTCAAGGTGCTGCTCGAGAACCTGCTGCGCACCGAGGACGGCGCGAACATCACCGCCGCCGACATCTCGGCCCTCGGATCCTGGGATCCGTCGAGCGAGCCCGACCGGGAGATCCAGTTCACCCCCGCCCGGGTGATCATGCAGGACTTCACCGGCGTCCCCTGCATCGTCGACCTCGCCACCATGCGCGAGGCGATGCACGATCTCGGGGGAGACCCCGCGCGCATCAACCCGCTCTCGCCCGCCGAGATGGTCATCGACCACTCGGTGATCGCCGAGGTGTTCGGGACGCCGAACGCCTTCGAGCGCAACGTCGAGATCGAATACCAGCGCAACCGCGAGCGCTACCAGTTCCTGCGCTGGGGCCAGACCGCGTTCGACGACTTCAAGGTGGTGCCCCCGGGCACCGGCATCGTGCACCAGGTGAACATCGAACACCTGGCCCGCGTCGTGTTCGCGCGCACGGTCGACGGCGTCCTGCAGGCCTATCCCGACACGCTGGTCGGCACGGATTCGCACACGACGATGGTCAACGGCCTCGGCGTGGTCGGCTGGGGCGTCGGCGGCATCGAGGCCGAGGCGGCCATGCTCGGCCAGCCCGTGTCGATGCTCATCCCGCGCGTGGTCGGCTTCAAGCTGTCGGGCAAGCTGCCCGAGGGCACCACCGCCACCGACCTCGTGCTGACCATCACCGAGATGCTGCGACAGCACAAGGTGGTCGGCAAGTTCGTCGAGTTCTACGGTGAGGGCGTGGCCGAGGTGGCGGTCGCGAACCGCGCGACGATCGGCAACATGAGCCCCGAATACGGCTCGACCATCGCGATCTTCCCGATCGACGAGAAGACCATCGACTACATGCGCCTCACCGGACGCGACGAGCACCAGATCAAGCTCGTCGAGGCCTACGCCAAGCAGCAGGGCATGTGGCACGACGCCGCCCACGAGCCGCGCTACAGCGAATACCTCGAACTCGACCTCGGCACGGTCGTGCCGAGCATCGCGGGGCCGAAGCGTCCGCAGGACCGGATCCTGCTGTCGGAGGCCCAGCACGCGTTCTCCGAATCGGTCCGCCAGTACGTGTCGGATCGCACGGCGCCCGCCACGGTGACCCTGGCCAGCGGCGAGACGTTCGAACTGGCCAACGGTGCGGTGACGATCGCGGCGATCACCTCCTGCACGAACACGAGCAACCCGAGCGTGATGATTGGTGCGGCGCTCGTGGCCAAGAAGGCCTACGACCTCGGCCTGCGCCGCAAGCCCTGGGTGAAGACCACTCTCGCGCCCGGATCAAAGGTGGTCAGCGCCTACTACGAGAAGAGCGGCCTGCAGAAGTATCTCGACGACCTCGACTTCGACCTCGTCGGCTACGGGTGCACCACCTGCATCGGCAACTCCGGGCCGCTGATCCCCGAGGTGTCGGCGGCGGTCAACGAGAACGACCTGGCCGTCGTCTCGGTGCTGTCGGGCAACCGCAACTTCGAGGGTCGCATCAATCCCGATGTGAAGATGAACTACCTGGCCAGCCCCCCGCTGGTGGTGGCCTACGCGCTCGCCGGCACGATGGACATCGACCTGGTCAACGATCCGATCGGTGAGGGCACCGCGGGACGCAAGGTGTACCTGCGCGACATCTGGCCCACGCAGGAGGAGATCGACGACGTGGTCCGGGTGTCGATCTCCTCCGACATGTACACCCAGGGCTATTCCGACGTGTTCGCGGGTGACGACCGGTGGCGCAATCTGCCGACGCCCGAGGGCGACATCTTCGAGTGGGATATCCAGTCCACCTACGTGCGCAAGCCCCCGTACTTCGACAACATGCCGGCCGAGCCCCAACCGGTCACCGACATCGAGGGCGCCCGGGTGCTGCTGAAGCTCGGCGACTCGGTGACCACCGACCACATCTCCCCGGCCGGTGCCATCAAGCACGACAGCCCCGCCGGGCACTACCTCACCGAGCACGGCGTCCACCACAAGGACTTCAACAGCTACGGCTCGCGACGCGGCAACCACGAGGTGATGATCCGCGGCACGTTCGCGAACATCCGGTTGCGCAACCAGCTGGCCCCCGGCACCGAGGGCGGCTTCACCCGCGACTTCACCCAGCCCGATGGCCCGGTGTCCACGGTCTACGATGCGTCGGTCAACTACGCCGCAGCCGGGACACCGCTGGTTGTCCTGGCCGGCAAGGAGTACGGCTCCGGGTCGTCGCGCGACTGGGCCGCCAAGGGCACCGCGCTGCTCGGCGTCCGGGCGGTCATCGCCGAGAGCTACGAGCGCATCCACCGCTCCAACCTGCTGGGCATGGGTGTGCTGCCGCTGCAGTTCCCCGAGGGGCACAGCGCCGAGAGCCTCGGGCTCGACGGCACCGAGACCTTCGCGATCCAGGGCATCACCCGGCTCAACGAGGGGGAGACGCCGAAGACCATGACCGTCACCGCGACCGGGGCCGACGGGTCCAGTGTCAGCTTCGAGGCGGTCGTGCGCATCGACACGCCAGGGGAGCGGTCGTACTACGTGAACGGCGGGATCCTGCAGTTCGTGCTGCGGTCGCTGCTCAAGAAGTGACCACGGCGGCCCGAGGGCCGCGCAGGACCCGGTGGGGGTCGTACCCGGTGAGGTGCGGCCCCCATCGTCGTGCCCGGACGCCGCTCGGCGCGGGCCGGTGGTGACGCCCGATCGCGGCCGGCGGGACATGGTCGCCGCACGGGGCAAGTGACTGCTCAAACCTCGGTCAGCGCCGCGCGAAGCGCCGCCGCGACCTGGGCGCCCTCGTCGTCGGCATAGCGCCGACGCGGCCAGAAGAAACCGCGCAAGCCGTCGTGGGGGCGTCGGGGGACCACGTGGAGGTGAACGTGCGGCACCGACTGGCTCACGATGTTGTTCAGGGCGACGAAGTTTCCACCGGCGCCGAGCGCGGCCTGTTGGGCGAGCGAGATGCGTCGGCAGAGGGCCAGCAGCGGGCCCATCAGGGCGGTGTCGAGCTCGTTGAGGTTGGCGATGTGGGGGATGGGGCAGACGAGCACATGGCCGGGGAACACCGGTCGGTGATCGAGGAACGCGATGAGCCCGTCGTCGCGGTGGACGATCTCGGCGTCCAGATTCCCGGCGACGATGGCGCACACGACGTCGGCGTCCGGCGACACGGCCCGATCGGTGGGATCCGATGGGTTCCCGCGCCGTTCGGCCATGGCGACATCATGGCACGGGCGGCGCGACCACTCGGGGGCCGAGAGCCTGGCGGCTCCTGCGGTGAACCGGGTCGTGGGCCTTCCGAGCGGCCGGGCAAACCTCTTGCCGTGGCCCCATGGGGAGGGGTACAATCGAACACACGTTCGAGAGGAGTCGATCATGGGTCCGACGTCGTCGACCACATCCCCGGTGCGTCCCGAGGGGCAGGGTTTCTTCGCACGCCACGAGGCGCCGCGCGACGCATCCGGTTCGCATGCCGGATCGGCCGTCCGGTCGGTCACTCCGCGTCCGGGGTGGTCCAGCCCCGATCAGATCTACGTGCCACCGGGCTGGCCCGACATGGTGCAGCCGCCGGGTGGTGACGACTGGATCCCCTCCGCGGTCGCGTTCCTGTTCGACTGCTGCCCGGCCGACTATCGCGCCCACCAGGTGCTCCGGCGCCACCCGGTGGTGCTCGCCAGGCTCGCGGCACAATTCGTCGAGAGCCAGATCCGCGCGAGCCACGAGGCGCTGGCCTCTGCGCGGGCCGGTCTCGGAGATGTCGTGGGTCCCGACGTGCTCGACACCACGATCGAGGTGGTGCAGCGCGAGGAAGCGAGGCTGGTGCGGGTCCGCCGCGGCGTGCTGCTGGTCGAGCAGGCCCTGCGCGGACGGGTGTTCATCCGCAGGTTGTGAGGCCGCCGCCCGTCCACCCGAACGGGTCATGTTCACCTTCTTGGAGGGGTCGGCGGGGTGGGGCGAGGTGCCCCGCGGGGCATGTCGACCTAAGATGCAAGCCATGGCCATTCTCGACCGCATTAGCGGCCCCGACGACGTGAGGGCTCTCACCAAGGTGGAGCTCGAGGCGTTGGCCGACGAGATTCGCCGCTCTCTCATCAGCAACGTGAGCCGCACGGGCGGCCATCTGGGCCCCAACCTCGGCATCGTCGAACTCACCGTCGCGATCCATCGGGTGTTCCACTCGCCCAGCGATCCCATCATCTTCGACACCGGTCACCAGAGTTACGTGCACAAGATGCTCACCGGCCGGGTCGACAGGTTCCCTACGCTGCGGCAGAACGGTGGCCTGTCGGGCTACCCGTCCCGCAGCGAATCCGAACACGACTGGGTCGAGAACTCCCACGCGTCGGCGTCCCTGTCGTGGGCGACCGGTCTGGCCGAGGGACTGCACGTGCGGGGGGAGACCGGCCGCAGCGTGGTGGCCGTCATCGGTGACGGCGCACTCACTGGCGGCATGGCCTGGGAGGCCCTCAACAACCTGTCTGCGCACCCCGAACTGCCGGTGGTCGTCGTGGTCAACGACAACGGACGCTCCTACGAGCCGACGGTCGGCGGCCTCGCCCGCCACCTGTCCGGCATGCGCACCGATCCCCGCTACGAGCAGACGCTCGACGTGGTGAAGCGCAGCGTCAGCCGTGCGCCGCTCTTCGGCAAGCCCGCCTACGACCTGCTGCACGGACTGAAGACCGGCGTCAAGGACGTGCTCGCTCCCCAGGGCATGTTCAGCGACCTGGGCATCAAGTACCTCGGGCCGATCGACGGGCACGATCTCGGGGCCCTCACCAAGGCGCTCGAGCAGGCCCGCGGATTCCGGGGCCCGGTGCTGGTGCACTGCATCACTCAGAAGGGGCGCGGCTTCCGCGCGGCCGAAGAACACGAGGAGGACAGGTTCCACGCGGTCGGTCGGATCGACGAGATCACGGGCAAGGCGCTCACCACCTCGGCGCCGTCGTGGACCGCCGCCTTCTCCGACGCCCTGGTGACGCTCGGCCGGCAGCGTCGAGACCTCGTCGCGATCTCCGCGGCGATGCTGCATCCCACCGGCCTGGCACCCTTTGCCCGGGAGTTCCCCGATCGCGTGTTCGACGTCGGGATCGCCGAACAGCACGCGATGGCCAGCGCGGCCGGCATGGCGACGGCTGGCCTGCACCCGGTGGTCGCCATGTACGCCACGTTCCTCAACCGCGCGTTCGACCAGGTTCTGATGGACGTCGCGCTGCACCGGCTCGGTGTCACCATCGTGCTCGACCGGGCTGGGATCACCGGTCCCGACGGAGCCAGTCATCACGGCATGTGGGACATCTCGATCATGGGCCTGGTGCCGGGCCTGCGCCTGGCGGCACCGCGGGACGCCCCGCGGCTCACGGCCGCGCTGACGGCTGCGGTCGGCATCGACGACGGTCCGACCGTGCTGCGCTACTCCAAGGACACACTTCCCGAGCCCATCGAGGCGATCCGCACCGTGCGGGGACTCGACATCGTCCATGACGCCCCGCACGCCGACGTGCTGATCGTGGCGATCGGGCAGTTCGTCCAGACCGCCCTCCAGGCGGCCGATCGACTGGCCCGCCAGGGCATCTCGGCGCGGGTGGTCGATCCGCTGTGGGCTTTGCCGATCAACCCCGACCTGGTCGAACTCGCCCGTCCCTACCGGCTGGTCGTGAGCCTCGAGGACAACGTGGTCGTCGGAGGGTTCGGATCTCAGCTGCGCGCGGCGCTCGCCGACGCCTCGGCATCAGGCGCCATGGTGAGCCTCGGGCTTCCCGTCGAGTTCATCCCCCACGCGTCCCGGCCCGAGATCCTCGACCGGATCGGACTCTCCGCCCAGGGGGTGGCCCGAACGGTCACCGAGCGGTACCTCGGCCTGCTCGAGGATGTGCCGGCCGACCTGCCGATCGTCTCGAACCAGTAGCCGCCCTCGATCGGAGACAGCCGGGCCCAGGCCGTGGGCCTGCTCCCTGCTGTCCCGTGGCGGCGCCTACTCGCCTGCGAGGTCCTCGGACACGGACGGTGTCCCGTCGGACGCCGTGAGGGCGCCGGCGAGGACGGGGGCCAGCTGGTCGGCCTGCCAGGGACGCGCACCCCGCGCCTCCAACTCGTCATGGAGGGTTCGAGCCAGCGCCTCGGGATCGGCGTCCGGCGGCACCGCGAACTCCCAGCAGAGACGTCGCAGTGCATCGGGGGAGATGAGGTTCTCGGGCGGCATTCCGAGATGGTCCGCGAGGCTGTTGGCAGCGGGCCGGGCGGCGTCCCACCGGGCGGCGGCCTCCGGGTGGCGCTGGGCCCAGTTGCGCGGCGGTGGCGGCCCGTCGAGGGCCAGCCGCAGCGGCGGAAGACGCGACACCGGGGTGTCGAGGGCGCGCCCCAGTGCGGCGAGCCAGTTGACCTCGAACTGGCGGGCCGGACGCCGCGAGAAGCCGGGGATGGCCCGCATCGCGGCCTTGTCGGGTTGGATGCCCCCGCGATCGGACGCCTGCCCGGCGAGCTGGGTGATCGCGGTGTCGCCCAGCGTGCGACCGGGAGCGCGGTCGAGCCGCTGGGCGATCAGGTCGCGCTCCGCCCACAGTTCCCGCACGATCGCCAATCCGCGGCGGCTGTGCACGTCGTGGATGCCGGTGGTGCGTCGCCAGCGGTCGGCGCGTTCGGGCCGCGGAACGCTGAACGTGCGCAACGTGTGGTCGAACTCCTGCTCGGCCCAGTCCTTCTTCCCCGAGTCGACCAGCAGCTGCTCGAGCGTGTCGCGCAGGGGGACGAGCAGTTCCACGTCGAGCGCGGCGTACACCAGCCACTCCTCGGGCAGCGGACGGCGTGACCAATCGGCGGCCGAGTGTTCCTTGAGCAGGCGCTGGCCGAAGAAGCGCTCCACGAGAGCGCCGAGCCCCACCTTGGGCAGGCCGAGCAGGCGTCCCGCGAGTTCGGTGTCGAACAGGCGCTCGGGCAGGAGCCCGGCCTCGACGAGGCAGGGCAGGTCCTGCGAGGCCGCGTGCAGAATCCACCCGTGCGCTCCGATGACCTCCTGCAACGCCTCCAGGTGCACGGCGCCGTCCGCGTCGCTGAACGCGATCGGGTCGATGAGGTGGGTGCCCGACCCGGTGCGACGAAGCTGGATGAGGTAGGCGCGTCCGGAGTACCGGAACCCCTGGGCACGTTCGGTATCGATGGCGATCGGCCCCTCCCCCCCGGCCAGGGCCTCGACGGTCGCCGCGAGGGCCTGAGGGTCGGCCACGAGAGCGGGGAGGCCGTCGCCCGGGTGCGCCAGGACGGGCAGGTCAGCGTCGTCGGCCGCCGGTTCGCTGTCGGCTGTCGTCATCTCAGCGGGCTCCCCGGACGGGGCCGAGTTGCACGACGCCCTCGGGCAGCGGGGGCAGCCCGGCCGTCGTGCACAGCAGGTCCTGCCAGGCGGCCAGGTGCCGGGGAAAATCCGTGCGGTCGTGCAGCAGCATCGTCCACGACGCTCGAACCTCGACCTCGGCCCGGTCGGGCTCCCCGCCCATCCCACCGAAGCAGCGACTCGAGACCGCGGTGATCGTTCCGGACGCGGCGGTGTGGTCGGCGCCGTGGGTGGCCAGAGCCTCGGTGAGCCACGACCAGGCGACCTCGGCGAGGAGAGGGTCGGTGACCATCTCCAGGTCGACGTCCGCACGGGCGTAAGTGACGCACCGGAACGTACCGTCCCAGGCGGGGTTGCCGTCGGGGTCGTGCAGCACGACGAGGCGTCCGTTGCCGACCTCGGTGTCGCCGACGGTGACGTCGGCGCTGATGGCCGCGGTGTGCGGGGCGATCCGCTGCGGTGAGGGCATCTGCTCGATCTCGAGCTCGGCCCGCCACGGGAAGTGGGCGAGGTCGTCGAGCGCGGCGTCGAACAGCGGGTCTCGCGGGGCGGGCTGATGGGCGGAACTCACCCTCCGAGGGTAGGGACGATGGCACCCCAGGGGGTGGGTGACGCGCCGACGGGGGGTCGAGATCGGTTCGTGGGGCTCCGCGGGGTGTGATTGAATCACGGTTCGTGAACGAGCCCCGCGATGAGTCGCTACTGGTAGCCGCCACCCGACACCGCCAGGGCATCGGGCTTCCGGTCTGGTTCATGCGCCAGGCCGGCCGGTCACTTCCCGAATATCGTCGGTTGCGGGCCGGCACGGCGATGCTCGACTCGTGCTTCGACCCCGAGATGGTGGCCGAGGTCACCCTGCAGCCTGTGCGCTGCCACCAGGTCGACGCGGCGATCCTCTTCTCCGACATCATGGTGCCGCTCAAGGCGGCAGGCGTCGGCGTCGACATCGTCGCAGGCACCGGGCCGGTGATCGAGCATCCGGTGCGCGACCTCGACGACGTGCGCGCCCTGCCCGACCTCGACCCCGCGCAGCTGTCGATGATCGGGGACGCCGTGCGGCTCACGCTGGCCGAGCTCGGCGAACGTCCGCTCATCGGATTCGCCGGTGCCCCGTTCACCCTGGCCAGCTACCTCATCGAGGGCGGCCCGTCACGCGAGCACGCGAAGACCAAGGCGTTCATGGTCGGGCAGCCCGACGCCTGGAACGAACTCTGCGCCCGGTTGGGGGAGTACTCCGCGACCTTCCTGCGCGCCCAGGTGGACGCCGGCGCGGTGGCGGTGCAGCTGTTCGACTCGTGGGCCGGTTCGCTGAGCGAGGCCGACTACCGCGAGTCGGTGCTGCCGCACAGTCGCGCGGTGCTCGCGTCGGTCTCCGACGTGCCCCGCATCCACTTCGGCGTCGGCACGGGCGAGCTGCTGGTCGCGATGCGCGACGCGGGGGCCGATGTCGTCGGAGTCGACTGGCGTACTCCCCTCGACGTCGCGGCCCGCCGCGTCGGCGGCATGACCGCCCTGCAGGGCAACCTCGACCCCGCGTTGCTGTCAGCGCCCTGGCCCGAGCTGGCGCGCCGCGTGCGCCGGGTCATCCGGGAGGGCGCCGCGGCCCCCGGCCACATCTTCACCCTCGGCCACGGGGTGCCCGCCACCACCGATCCCGACGTCCTCACCCGCATCGTCGACCTGATCCACACCGAGGCGCCCGACTTGCGCGCCGCGGCAGGCTGGTCGCAGGACAACTGATCCGCCAGGACCTCGGACGCCACGCGAACCGCGCGGGGCGTCCGCAGCAGCAGAAGGAGAAACCGTGACCGAGGTGCACCCCAACGGGTTGACCGCCGAGCAGATCAACGAGCGGCTCCGCTTCACGATGTATTCGGTGTTCGCCCGCACCGCGCCGCAGCGCCCGGACGCCGCAGCCGAGGCGTTGCGGGCGATCGCCGATGCGACGGAGGGCAGCGATCTCGACATCCGCGGGTGGTACGACGTCGGCGGGTTCCGGGCCGACGCCGACCTGCTGGTCTGGTGGAGTGCCTCGTCGAGCGACGTGCTGCAGGACGCGTACCAGGCGTTGCGCCGCACGGACCTGGGCGACAGCCTCATCCCGGTGTGGTCGCAGATCGGCCTGCACCGGCCCGCCGAGTTCAACAAGGGCCACGTGCCGGCGTTCCTGGCAGGGGAGGACCCCCGGAAGTACCTGTGCATCTATCCGTTCGTGCGCTCGACCGAGTGGTACCTGCTGCCCGACGAGGAGCGCAAGGACATGCTCCGCGAACACGGAATGCTCGCCCTGCCCTACCCGGACGTGCGCGCCAACACCGTGGCGAGCTTCGCGCTCGGGGATTACGAGTGGCTGCTCGGCTTCGAGGCCGACGAGGTGCACCGCATCCTCGACCTCATGCGGGCGCTGCGAGCGGCCACCGCGCGGCGTCACATGCGCGAGGAGCAGCCGTTCTTCACCGGACGGCGCCGCGAACTCGCCGAGATCGTGGCTTCCTGGGGGACGCCGACGCAGTGACGGCGTCCACGGGCGCCACTCCGACGCTCACACGTCCCGCATGGATGTCCCCCTTCGTGGCTCGTCCATGCGGGACGTGTCGTTCGCCGGGGGACCGGATGCGTGCGTCAGTCGGTGCTCTTCGGCGCGAGCTGAAGTGACACGGAGTTGATGCAGTAGCGCAGGTCGGTGGGGGTGTCGTAGCCCTCGCCCTCGAAGACGTGCCCGAGGTGGGATCCGCAGGCACCGCACCGCACCTCGGTGCGGGGGCGTCCGGGGATGGAGTGGTCGGCGATGTAGACCACCCGGTCCTCGGCGAGCGGGGCGAAGAAGCTCGGCCATCCGCAGTGGCTGTGGAACTTCGTGTCGCTGCGGAACAGCT
>DAIESZ010000103.1 GCA_027346035.1 Propionibacteriaceae bacterium | reverse complement strand
TGCACCACCGCCGCTGGCGGCAGCGGCGGAGGGGACTTCGGCATCGGCACGCTCAACTGGCGCGGCGCCTCGCACTACACGAAGAACCCGCACCCCGGCGAGCAGCCCTACTCCAAGCGCGTCCCGAACATGATCGCCAAGATCAATGCCTCCGGCGCCTCGATCATCGGCTTCCAGGAGTTCGAGCCGCCACAGGCCCAAGCCTTCCTCGACGCCACCCACGGCCAGTGGGCCCTCGCGCGAGGCCGGGTGCACGGCCAGGCCGACGCCCGCGACGCGATCGCCTACCAGCCCTCGGCCTGGACCGTCGCCGAGACCCGCTACGTCAGGATCAACTACGGCGGCACCCCCGAGGACATCCCACTCGTCCGGTTCTCCTCAACCACCGGCATCGGAGACGTGTGGGTCCTCAACACCCACAACCCCGCCAACGTCGTCAACGGCTCCAACACGATGCGCGACTCCGCTGTCCGGGCCGAGGCCCAGGCGCTACGTCAGCAGCAAACCTCCGACCCCACCACGCCCCTGTTCTTCACCGGCGACATGAACGACAAGACCCGGTTCAAGCAGCTATTCCTCTCACTGACGCCGGGCTGGTCGACCGCCAACCCCACCAGCAAGCAGATCGACTGGATCATGGGCGGCCCCGGCGTCACCTTCAACGGCACCGTCGTCGACCAGTCCACCAACGACAACGCCCACGCCTACACCGACCACCCGTTCCTGCACACCACGGCCACCGTCGCCGCGGCCGCCGGCGACACCACCGGAAACTCTGCATCGGGCGGGAACGCACACGGAGCCGGCGACGCGGTCGCGGGAGACCCGCAGGCCCAGGGCGGTCAGGTCGGCTCCGGCGAGCAGCTCGGCGTACTCCCGGTGGTCCGCAACGCGCAGCCCGGTCAGCCGGTGCAAGGCATCGTCAAGATGGCCGCCGCCAACCTTCCCCAGTCACACGTCGGCGGCCGCGCCGGCTCGATCCGCACGATCGCGGCCGCCCAACCTGACTTCATCGCCCTCAACGAGGTCTCCTCTTGGTCAGCCCGCCAGCTCGCCTTGGCCGCGCCGGGCTACGGGGCCTACAAGGACCCGGCCACGAACGTCCACCACGACGGTGGCGCGAACTCCATGGAGAACGCCGTCATGTGGGACACCTCCAAGTGGCACCTGGTCGACGCCGGCCGCTACGAGTACGTCGAGCACGACCTGGTCGTGTTCAAGGGCAAGCCGGTCGACTGGAACCGCTACGCCACCTGGGCGATCCTGCGCCGCGCCTCCGACGGCGCGCAGGTCGTGGTCATCTCCACCCACAACATGACCAACCCGCAGGTGCAGCGCCGCACCCACGGCGACTACCAGTGGCCGTCCCGGGTCGCCCAGTACGCCGACGGCATGACGAAGCTGCGCGCCCTGGTCGTGCAGCTCTCCGCCTACGGCCCGGTCCTGATGGCCGGCGACATGAACGTCCACCCCGATCAGGGCGGCTGGTCGGCACCGGACCAGATGGCGCTCAACGGGTTCGGCTACTCCTTCGACCGAGCTGTGATCTACCAGTTCTTCCCGCACGGCACCCGCGACGTCGGCGAGCGGCTCATCAACGTCGACTCCGACCACCCCCACGCCCTGCTCACCAGCATCGACATGGGCGGCGTCGGCGCGAACGCAATCTCCGGAACCCCGCCCACCAGCAGCGGCCAGGGATCAACCGAGCAGGTCGGCGACACCACCGGATCGCCCGGCTGTCCGCCCTGCCCGACCGGTGGCACCGGAGGCGACTCGATCACCCTGACCAGCGCCAGCACCGGCCCGCTCCACGACGCCGAGGTTGCCGCCGCGGCCGCCTACCAGGCCGGGTTCCGCGGCAACGACCTCTACACGATGGTTTGGATAGCCGGCGGCGAGTCGAGCTACAACACCCACGCCATCAACCACTACTCCTCCGGCGGGCACACCTACTACGTCTACGGGCTGTGGCAGATCAGCTCCATCCACGCCGGTGTCAGCGTGCCGGGCATCTACGACCCGCTCGCCAACGCCCGCCAGGCCTTCGCCCTCTACCTCGGCCGCGGTGGCTCCAAGCTCGGCGACGGCGGCCCCGCCGGCCGATTCGACGACTGGTCGGCCCACACCGCCGCCAACGAGACCAAGTATGGGCCCACCGCCCGCCAGGCCATCGCGGCAGTCGCCGGCGGAACCATCCCCGCCGTCGCGACCTGCAACACCGGCAGCGCCCTCCCGGCCGGGATGACCGGCAGCGGAAACTTCACGCCGAACACCTCGGTGGCCTACGTCGGGCCCTACTCGCCCGGCGAGCTGGTCGCCCGGATGCAGAAGATCATGGCCCTCAACGGGTCCGGCGGGAACCTGGACCCGTTCTTCGGCACCGAGCCGGACGGCAGCTGGTACCGCGACTGCCAGCACTTCGTCGCCAACCTCGACGGCCGCTCCTCAAGCGGCTACGACTCCGCAGCAGCAGCGTGGCAGCACTTCCTGGCCACCGGCGCCGCCCACCCAGCCGGCAGTGCCGACGGGATGAGCCCGCCCGCAGGGGCGTGGCTCTACTACGGCGACAACCACGTCGTGGTCTACCTGGGCAACAACCTCGTCGCCGGCACCGACACCTGGGGCAATGGCACCGCCAAGATCGGCCCGGCCGCCGATGTGCAGAAGTGGCTGGCCAGCCAGGGCGGCTACAAGGGCTGGGTCGTCCCGTGGGGCGCACCGGTCAAGTCGTCCCTCGCCGCGTGAGCACGAGGACCCTCCTCGATGCCTTCTGTGGGTGAGAGACGAACCCGATCAACCGACCGAAGGAAGCACCGCCATGGCTGTTCGTGAACGGATGCAGGTCGCCCGCCGGCACGACCCATACCCCTGGACCTGGGAGCCGTTCGCCCTGTGGGCGCTGATGCTCCTGATGGTCCTTCTCCTCGGCATCCAGGTCGGACGCGGCCTGGCCAACTGGTTCGCCGGTGCCGGGTTCACCTGGCCGCTGGCCAAGAACGTCGTCACCAGCATCTTCCACGTCATCGGCGGCGACCCTGCCGCTGGCCTCGCCTACCCTCGCCAGCTGGGGCACCTGGCCAGCACCGGCGCACTGCACGGATGGGTGATCGGCACCGAATTCGTCCTCGTGGTCGCCTACGGCGTCGCCACCTTCTACGTGCTGCGCACCTGGGGGCCATGGCGGGTTCTGGGCATGGCCAGCCGCGAAGAGGCCGAACGACTCCTGGGCCGCACCCGCCTCCGCAAGGTCGCCGGCGTCGTACGCCCCGACCTGTACGGCAGCAAGCAGTCCGCCGCCGCCCAGCAGGTCATCTACCGCGACCCCGACCCGGGCTACGAGCCGAAGAGCAGCTCGCTGGGCCGCGGCCTGTCCAAGCGGTTCCTGCCCGTGCGCAACAGCGAGAACGTCGCGTCGCCCGTGAGGGTCGAAAAGACGCCGAAGGCAACCAACACCGGGAAGACGAGGACGTGGCTGTGAAGAAGATCGGACTCAACCCCACCGACGTCGGATGGCGTCTCGGCGACGCCCACGAACCCCGCGGCGGCGAGCTGTGGGTGCCCTTCGACCGCACCGCCGGCGTGATCGGCCCTCAGGGATCCGGCAAGACCCTCGACATCCTCACCCCGGCCCTGCTCGACGCACCCGGGGCCGCACTGGTCACCCTCACCAAACCCGAGGATCTGCTGCTCAGCCTCAGCGAGCGCTCCCGCGACGGCCGACCGAGCGTGGTCCTCGACCCCTTCGGTCTCGCCGAGGGCGTCGTCGACGAAGTCGTCTGGGACCCCATCGACGGGTGCGTCTCCTCGAGGATCGCCGAACGGCGAGCCAAGGCCTTCGCCGCCGGCACCGTCAAGGGCGCCATGACCGAAGGCTCCGGCGACGACGCCGCCCGGTTCTACGCAGAAGAGTCCGCCAAGGTCCTCAAGTGCTACTTCCACGCCGCCGCACTCACCGGCCGCAACCTCGACGACGTCCTGGGCTGGGTCGCCAACCCCACCGGCACCACCGAGCCCGAGGAGATCCTCTCCCAGCACCCGCACGCCGCGAAGTTCTGGAACGGCCTGCTCCACCGTGCCCTCTACGGCGACGACCGCACCGCCGGCAACACCATCACGACCATGCAGCAGTCGATGGCCTTGTTCTTCCAGGAAGAGACCCGCCGCCGCTGCGTCCCCGGCCCCGACCGGCCCGTGACCAACCTGCTCGACGTCGTACGCCGCGACGGCACCATCTACCTCCTCGGCCGCGAGGACCCCTACGCCTCGGCGTCGCCGATGATGACCGCGGTCGCCGAGCAGGTCCTCGACACCGGCCTGCTGCTGGCCAACCAGTCCCCATGGGGCGGCCGGCTGTGTCCGCCGCTGCTCGCGGTCCTCGACGAGATGCCCTCGACCGCACCCCTGCCCACCCTGCGCACCCGGATGGCCAACGAACGCGCACTCGGTCTCTCCTTCATCTGGGCCGCCCAGGTTCGGGCCCAGCTCGACGCGATCTTCGGAGAGAAGGAAGCCGAGGCCGTCATCGGGCTGACCAACGTGCTCGCCATCTTCGGCGGCTCCAAAGACGGCAACTTCAACCAGCAGATCTCCGACCTGCTCGACACCGTCAGGGTCCACCGCACCAGCTGGCAGTCCGGCACGATGGCCGGCCGCACCATCTCCGGCGAAGACATCCCGATCCTCACCTCCGGCGAGATCCGCCGCCTCCCCGAAGGCCAGGCCCTGGTGATCGCCGAGAACGGCAAGCCCATCATCGCCAAGCTGCACCGCTCCATCGAAGGCGCCCGCGGCCGCCAGCTGCTCGCCGACCAGAAGCGGCTGCGCGACAAACTCAACGAGTCCCAGCGGCTCGTCGTCACCCCCGAGGCAACCGCCGAAGCCGCCCTCGTCGAGGCCCGCCGCCGCGGCCTCACCAGCGACACCCGCATCGAGAGGACCTACCGATGACGATCAGCCCCGAGCGCGTCTCCTACGAGCTCATGGTGCTCCCGTTCCCCACACCCGGCCCGCGGATCGCGCTCGCATACAAGGAACTCAACATCGCGATCAACGGCACCGACGAGGAGAAGAAGGCCCTCGGACCGATCATCAACCTCCCCAAGCCCTGGGACCCCGAGACCTGCCAGGACCCCGAGCTCCGCAACGAGGTCTGGGCCTGGCTCGAGGAAGTCGTCACCTGGATCAACCACGAGTACGCCTGGGACGTCGCCCCACTCATCCCCAGCTGTTGGCCGATGCACCCACACATCGTCCACGAGGTCGCCGTCGTCGCCGACCAGCGCCGCCGCACCATGTTCGGCGTCACCAGCGACCCGCTCGAGGAGTGGCACCGCTACGTCCTGCCCTCCTTCGTCGACCGGATGCGCGGCCGGCTCAAGGACCACTGCACCGACGGACACAAGGGCTGGCCCTCCCGCGGCCGCTACACACGTCACATCTCCGAAGACTCCCTCGAGGAGCGCGAGAACGTCTACGCAGCCGACCTCGACGCGCTCAGCAACGTGCCGCGTCCCACCCGCGGCGGCCGCAACGGAGTCACCCCGAAGCGCCTCAGCATCGTCGACACCACCTCCGGCGAAATCCTCGGCGACGTCGAGGACTGACAGGCCGAAGTGATGAAAGGAAGCGAGCACGATGCAGCACCCAACTGAGGACAGAACACCGAGGCCGGCCACAAGGCTTCGAGAGCCCTATGTGGGGGACGGTGTCGACGGCTGCCTCCGGTCAGCGCAGATCGACCGGGAAGAGGCCGACTGCCTCGACCTGGATGACCCTCGCTACGCCGGGGTCATCGCCTCGGCTGAGAGCTGGGAGCGGCAGGCCGAGCAGTTGGCCCGCCAGGACTCGGGCGTACGCCGTCCGGAAGCCGAGCGGCGGGGTCCGAGCGCAGCTGATGGCCCGGCCCTCGGGCCGGGACGCTGACTCAGTCGACAGCCGTCTCGAGCGAGGGGAGCTCGTCGACGCCACTTGTTGTTGAACGAGATTCCCGAACGCCACGCCAGCGGAGCGATCGCTCTCCGAAGAAGCCGGTGTCGAGCGTTCGGCTGGCGACCATTTGATGAACGTGCCCCCTTGTCTCGCCATCGTCAGCACCCCGGCCGGTGTGGTGACGCAACCAAACGAGGCGGTCGAGCTCTTGCCTCAGTGGTTCAGCTCAAGCGCGACCAGACCCATGGCCGTCGCCCTCAAGAGATGAGTGAGCTTGGGTGTGAAGTCGAGCGCTATGTGGCCCCATTCGGGCACCTGCCGGTAGAGAGCGGCCAGGCTCGAGGTCGGATGGGAGACCTGCCAGAACCCCGCGGCGAACGCAACGGCAGCTGCGAGAAGTTCCTCAACTTGACGGGTGGTCATCGTGCTTGCCCCAGCCAGCGAGGTCACCATCCGGTCGTGAACGTCGAATGAGTTCCTCTTGTAACGCCGCGCTCGTTCGATGTCGACGTCGCCCTCGAGACTCATCGCGACATGGGAGAGCAGATCACAGAACACCGGAAGAGAAGCGATGGTCTCGGCGACGAGCTCTGCCACCTGTCTGGGCGTGAGATCGGACCGCTCCGCGAGCTCCGAGACGACGGCGCCGTGCCACTGCCCCCAGCCACGTTCGGCAAGCTCGAGGAGCAGCTCCTCCTTGCTCGCGTAGTAGCGGCGCGCGCCCGTGCGATGAAGGCCGGCCCGCTCGGTGACGGCGACGACGGTCACGAACCGCACGCCCCCTAGCTCGAGGGCGAGAGCTTCGGCTGCGTCCAGCAGATCTTCCGATCGCTGCGCCTTGTCCTGGATCGACCGAGCCCGTTCGCGCATGCCGGAGTTTAACGCGTCAGGTGATGCGCTAGGGCGGACGGCGTGGTAGTTTGCCGATAACGCATCGTGCGATGCGTTATAGACGCGATCCGAGCCTTGAGCCTCCGGATGCGATGGCCCAAGGAGAAGACTTCTCATGCAGGTTGTTCTGGCGACCGACTTCGGCGCTCCGTCCGTGCTGCGGCTCGCAGAGCGCCCCGACCCCGTGCCGGGTCCAGGGCAGGTCACCATCGATGTCTCGCACGCGGCCGTCGGCCTCATCGACGTCTTCTTCCGTCAGGGCCTCTTCAAGGATCAGCCCGGGTCTGCGAAGCCGCCCTTCGTCCCCGGCCTGGAGGTCGCCGGCACGGTTCGCGCGTTGGGCGACGGTGTCACCGGTCTCGAGGTCGGAGAGCAGGTCGTCACCATGTCCGACGGCAGCGGTCTCGGCGGCTATGCCTCCATCTATGTGGCGCCCACCTCGGCCGTGGTGTCGATCGAAGGACGTGGGATCGACCCTGCCCTCGCGGTCTCCGTGGTGCCGAACGCGGCGATGGCGCATGTGGCCCTCACGCGGATCGCGCACCTGGCTGCGGGCGAGCGTGTGCTGATCCATGGTGCGCTGGGTGGCTTCGCGGCGGCCTTCCCCGGCATCGCGCGGGAACTAGGCGCCTCGCGCGTGGTCGGGACTGTCCGGCCCAGCAAGCTCGCGGCCGCAGCGTCGACCAGACTGCCGTATGACGAGGTCGTCGACTCCACGGACCTGTTGCGTGTGCTCGGCGACGAGAGGTTCGACGTGGTCGTCGACCCCGTGGGGGGACAGCTTCGCGCCGACAGCCTGGCCGTCATGGCGCCCGGCGGCCGCCTCATCGCCTCGGGCAACGCGAGCGGCCAGTGGGATCACACGCTGGACACCAACCAGCTCTGGTTCGGCAGCGTCGCGATCGCCGGGTTCAATGCCGGCGCCCTACTCCCCGCTCACCCGGAGGTCATTCGCCCGGCGCTCGAGGCCGCCGTGGACGCCGTCGCAGCCGGGCTCGGGCAGACCGAGGTTGACGTCCTGCCCCTGAGTGAGGCCGCAGCAGCGCACGAGCGCATGGAGAACCGATCGCTCAGCGGTCGTATCGCATTGATGCCCGAGCGATAGCCGGTCGGTGGCCGTGATCGGTACGGCGGTCGCGGTGTCGAGCGCTACTCAGTCCGGCTGGCTGACTCCGCCGCAACTCGACAGCCGGTGATGCCGCGCGCACTATCGGGAGGTTTCGACCGAAGGTTTCGGGTAGCGCATCCCCCGCGAGTCGGGGATCTCCTGAAGGTCGCCCGAAACTGATCGTTTCCGGGCGGGTCGACGAAGGGCACCGCGACCCTTGCGGCTGCGGTGTCGGTCGTCAGAGCTTTGCGATCGCGCCGGACTCGTCGGTCCAGCCCGGACGGCTGCGGTGCTCGAGCGTGTAGACCGGGCCCTCCTCGCCGCCGGCCGCGTCGAGCTCGACGAGCTGGACGAGCCCGCCGGGTTTCGTCGGCGTGCTCGTCGACGATGACGCCGTGGGAGCCGCGCCACTCGATGACGGTCCAGAGCCGTGGATCGGGTTGGGGCTGCGCGACGGCGTTGCCGTCCCAGATGATCTCGCCGTCATGGGCGACGTCGATGGGGACATCGAATCCGTGCGGCAACTCCTCTACCTGGTGGAGGCTACCGGCGGTCTTCGGGCGTGGCACGCAGGTCGGGGGCGCCGCAGCAGAATCGAGAAACCGACTCGATTCGAGCGGGCTGCGTAGCCGTCTCGTCTGCGTGCTCGGCAGGTGGTCTACCCTGTGCATCATGTCGAACATACGTTCGATCCAGGGAGAGTTATTGGCGGTCGAGCAGACCGCCTCCTTTCCCTCGCCGGCTCAGGACCACTACGAGGGACTGGTCTCCCTGGACAAGCTGCTGATGCCACGCCGGGAGGCCGCGTACCCGATGCAGGTCGCCTCCGACTCCCTAGCGAGCCTCGGCATTCGAGCCGGCGACGTCATCGTCGTCGACCGCTCCCAAGCCGCGCGCCTCGGTGCGGTCGCGGTCTTCGTCCACGAGGGCGAGCACCGGCTCGCCCGGTGCGAGTCGGTCGGCGGCCGAGCTGCGCTGGTCACCGACGAGGAGGAACTGCTGCTCAGTCCCGACGACGCGCCGCTCGAGGTCTTCGGTGTCGTCACCTGGGTGATCCACCGCCTCGACCTTGGCCGCGGCTACGACGGGACCGCGCCCGCCGGGCGTCGGCGCGTGCGGTGAGCCCGTCCTGGGGACGAGCGAGCTCGGCCCAGCCCGTCGCCCTGGTCGACGTCCGCTCCATGTTCTGCTCGGTCGAGCGCGAACTCGACCCAACCCTGGTCGACGTGCCGTTGATCGTGCTGTCCAACAACGACGGCTGCGCCGTCAGTAGGACCGACGAGGCCAAGGCACTCGGCGTCCGCATGGGCGACCCGTGGTTCAAGCTGCGGGAGAAGCCCCACTTGTCGGCGCTGGTGGCCCGGTCGTCGAACTACGCGGAGTACGGAGGCTACAGCAGCCGCTTCCACACGATCGTCGCGGGGATGAGCGCCGTCTCGTGCGTCTACTCGGTCGACGAGGCGTTCTTCGAGACCGACCGGCGCGACCCCGCGGGCCACGTCGCAGCGGTCCAGCACCGGGTACGCCGGTGGACCGGACTGCCCACCGCCGCAGGCGTGGGCAGCACCAAGGTCTTGGCCAAGGTCGCCCAGCGGCACGCCAAGACCACCCGCTCACCGCTCGTGGACCTGACGACTTGGAAGCCCGGGGAGGTCCGCGACCTGCTCGCCGAGACCCCGGTCTCGGAGGTCTGGGGCGTCGGCCGCCGGCTGACGGCCGGCCTTGCACGCCTCGATGTGCACACCGCCCTCGACCTCGCCCTGGTCGACCCGGGCGTGCTGCGACGCGGCTGGTCCGTCGTCGTCGAGCGCACCGGCCGCGAGCTCGCCGGCGTGCCCTGCATGCCCGTCGAGTACGTGGCACCCCAGCGCAAGCAGATCATGTTCTCCCGGATGCTCGGCCGGACCGTCGACTCTCCACAGGAGATGGGCGACGTGTTGGCCAGTTACGCCGCCAGCGCAGCCCGACGGCTCAGGATCCACGACCTCGAGGCGGCGCTGATGACCGTCTGGATCAGCAGCAGCCGTTTCCGGGATCACGTCGAGCACAAGTCGATCTCGGTCGCCCTGGACCCGCCGACATCCGACCCGCTACGCCTCGTCGAGGCGACCCGGCCCGTCCTGGCCCGGATGCGGACCGGGCACCCGCACAACCGTGCCGGGGTCCTCCTGACTGGCCTCACCCCGGCCGGGAGCCAGCCGGCCCTGTGGGGCGGCAGCGACCCCGCGCGCGAGCGCCTGGCGGTCGCCGTCGACGAGCTCGCTCGCCGACACGGCCGCGCTGTCGTGGGCTACGGGCTTGCCGGCCTGCGCACCGCGCCGCGGTGGGAGATGCGCCGCGAACGACTCTCACCCGCAGCGACCACCAGCTGGGCCGAAGTGCTCACAGTGCGGTGAGGCGTTGGGGCCGCTCGTGGCCCGCATAGACGCCCCATGCTCGGCCGACTGCCCCCGACCCCGGGAAGAGGTCGTCGAGGGTGTCACCGATGGATGGGTCAGCGACGAGGGCCGTTCGGCCGCTGTGTCGGGGGAGGGGCCGGCTGGCGGCGAGCCTGCGCCGCGCCGCGGCGCGAACCCGGGGCCGCGGGCCCCTCACCGGTCTTGACCGTGACGTCGACGCGGGACACCAGCCGGTAGCGCAGGTCGCGTGCCGGCTTGTCGTCGAGCGGCGCCTCGTCGACCAGCTGGCGCACCGTGGCGGCAACGTCGTGCCCAGCGTCGGAGATCTCCTGCATCATGTTGGCGAGCAGCGGCCAGTCGAGCTGCTCGACCAGGCGTGCATCGGCGGCCTGGGCGACCGGTGCCCACCGCTCGGCGGGGCTAAGAGCGGCCGCCTTGTCCTGCTCGAGGCGGGCCTTGACGTCACTGACGCCGTTGGCGCCTTCGTTGGCGGCCCGTCGCGGGTCGGCGTCCCACGCGGTGACTGCGGCCGCGAGGTCGCGGCGTGCCTGGACCTGGGAGACCTGAAGCCGCGCGACGACCTGGTCGAGACCGGGCTCCCACGCCCGGCTCGGCTGGGCCGCGAGCACCTTGGCCGCCTCCAGCCGGGCGCGATCGTTAGTCAGGTGGTCGATCCGCTCGGTGAGCAGCACCTCGCCCAGCGGCCGCGGCGAGGAGAGCGCCTCGGCCAGTGCGGCCGGCCCGTGCTCGGCCAGCAGGCCGGCCGGGTCGCTGCCGGCGGGCATCTCGACGTGCGCCGGATCGAGGCCGCGGCCGGTGAGCATCCAGAAGTCGCGCTCGGCTGCGACCTGGCCCGCAAGGTCGCCGTCGGTGGCCACGACAGGATCGCGGCCGGTCCGCTGGAACTGGCGAGCGAGCTGGGCGACCTGGTCCTCGGTCAGCGACGTACCAAGCGGTGCGACGCCGACCTGAGCGCCTTCGGTGGCCAAGGTGACCGCGATCGCGTCCATCGGGCCTTCGACGATGACCGGAGTGGCGCCTGTGGACAGCAGGGGCTCGATCACGCCGAAGAGCTGGGCGCCCTTGTTGAACAGGGGTGTGGCGCCGGTGTTGAGGTACTTCGGGTTGCGGTCGTCGGTGACCTCGGGGTGCCGGCGGCCGACGAAGCCGAGGATCTGCGGACCGTTGGGTCCGGGATGGGTGATGGGGAACATCACGCGGTCACGGAAGCGGTCGATGAGGTTGCCGTTGGACGCGACGGTCGCGACACCGGTGGCCACCATCTCTTCGTCCGAGACGCCCTGGCGACGTAGGTGCTTGACCAGGTTGTTCCAGCCGGCGGGCGCCTGGCCGGGCCGGAAGTGCTCATGGCCGGCCAGGTCGGTGCCGAACCGGGAGGTGAGGTACGGGCGGCCCCATGCTCCCGGCGCGGTGAACTGGCGCTCGAAGAACTGCTGGGCCATCTCGTTGATCTGGAGCATCCGCTCCTGCGAGACCGGCGACTCGTGCCAGGCGTCGGCGCGCTCCATCTGCCGCCTGATGTCGGTGTCGGAGTAGAAGGTCTTCTCGTCGATGATCCGGGAGTCGCGACCCATCCGCGCGAATAGAAGAGTCCGGTCGACCTCGAAGTCGACGTCGTCGTCGAGGCCGTTGGTCGCATCGCTCGGGGTCGCGGCGAGGTCGGCTGCATACGCGTCGTCGCGGTCGATCGTGTCGACTGGCACGTGTCTGTGGTCCCACTCGGGGTCGAGCATGGCCTCCTCCCATGCCGGGTCGTAGGGCTCGTCGACGACGGGAGTCCAGTGCTCGTCGGGGACAGGTGCGTGCTCCGTGGTGGCGTGCTCGTTGGCGAAGTCGTTGAGCAGGTCCTCGAGGTCCTTGGGCGGGAGGTTCTCGGGGATGTCCCTCAGGTCGTCGGGGTTGTCGGTGGGGATGTCGTCGGTGGCGATCGAGGCGCGCCAGACCATCGCCTGGCACTCGTCGACGTCGACGTCGACGTCGACGGGGGCCGGGTTGTCCGGGTCGAGCCCGAGGAGCCGAGGGAGCTCCCAGCCCCGCTGGAGGCCGTGGTCGACCACAGAGACAAGCGCCGGCCACCACGAGCTCTGCTGGAGCGCGGTGGCCCGCTCGGCGCCGATGAGGTCCGTGAGCTGCTGGGTCCAGGCCGCCGTGGTGACCTGCTCGCGGGCGTCGAGGCGTGCGGCCACCGCGGGCGCGACGTGGCGGGAGATGCGCCACCACAGGGCGGCGGCGGCGTGGTCGTCGGGCAGCGGACCGGCCTGGGCCGCGGCGGTGATGAGGCTTCGGGCGTTCACGCCCGCGCGGGACATCGACGCGAGACGCTCGGCCAGAAGTGGAGTGAACTCGTCCTGGGCGATGCTGGTGCTGATCCCATCCAGGACGTGCTTCCACTCGCGGATGGCCGGTGTCCGGTCCCCGGCGACCTGCTTGTTGAGGCGCCGCTGCCAGGTGCGGGCCACCTTCTGCTGCTGTGCGGGACCGGTGGGCCGACGGTCGGTGGGATCGACCCCCATCGCTGCCCGCCAGACCTCGACGTTGCCGCGAACTGTGGGCTCCAGGCGGGCGCCGTTCGTGGCCCAGGCTGGCGTGATGGTGCTCGACTCGGCACGGTCCCTGACCTGCTCGGCGAGGGTGGTGACGAACTGGGCGCGCTGCTTGAGGTAGGGCCCCCAGGTTTCGTGGGAGGCGATCGCGGCGGGTGCGGCGTGCAGCCACGGCAGCGGTCCGCGGCCCGAGTTGCGTAGTCCGGAGGCGTCCAGACGCCAGTCGAGGACTGCGGCGGAGTCACGTGAGGTGGTCAGCTCGCGGTCGCCGGCGGCCGCGGTGAGCATCGCGACGGGGTCCTCCCCGGCCGCGCCGAGTAGCAGGAGGTGCGCACGCAGCGCGGGCCAGGCCGCTTCTTCCGACAGGCCCGGCACGACGTGGTCGACGGCTTCGTCGAGACCGGCGACGACGTCGCTGCCGAGGGTCTTCTCGGCGGCGACGTACAAGGCGTCGGTGTAGGCGGCGGCCGCGTCGGCGAGTCGGACCGCCGGGTCGGAGGCCTCACGGCGCAGCGTGGTCGCCGACTTCGGGGAGGCGTCGCGGGCGAGGATCCGCTCGAGAACGTCGGTAGGGGTGCGCGGGTTGAGCAGCTCGGGCCGGATCACCGAGTGCGGGTCGCCGTCGCCGACTACGCCGAGGTAGACATGGTTGGCGTGCCGACCGCGGGTCATCATCGTGTATAGCTGCTGGCGCGACTCTTCGCCGTTGGCCAGGCCGTGCATCGCGTCGGCGGTGACGCCCTGGGCGGTGTGAACGGTGCACGCGTAGCCGAGGTCGGTGTTGTGCGCGACGAAGGAAGCAGGCAGCTCGAGCATGCGGCCGGTCTTCATGTGCTGGACCTGGAGGGCGCCCTTGTTGGTGACGTCGAGGATGGTCCAGCGGTCGCCGTTCTTGACCCAGTCAGTGCGGGTCATGCGCAGGGACCGCTGGTTGCGGCGGGTGATGATGACGTCGCCCACCGACGCGTCGTTGCCGTCGGAGAGTCGCACCGTGCGACCGATCGTGGCCGGGTCGGTGCCCTCGAGGCGGTGGGCGCGGGCGCGTTGGTTGAGGTCGGCGACCAGGTCGCGGGTGGGGGCGAGCATGATCGCGTCGAGGCCTTGGCCGCGGTCGAACTGCCAGGACGAAAACACCTCTTCGGTCATCGTCGCGAGGTCGCCGACATGGACGCGCTGCTTGTCGAGGTAGTAGCCCAGTGCTTCATTGCGGCCTTCGCGCAGCGCCAGGGACGCGGCTCCTTCGGCCTGGTCACTGAACCGCATCAGCTCCGAGAGCTGGAGGGCCCCGTGCGTTGCGCGGATGTCGCGAAGCACCCCGCCGGCACCGATGGCGGCCAGCTGCTGGTCGTCGCCGATGAGCCGGACGCTGCCGCCGCGGGAAAGCACGAACTGCACCGCGGTGTAGAGCGAGATGGTGTCGGCCATCCCGGCTTCGTCGATGACGACGAGCGTGCGCTCGTTGATGTCATGCGCCCACTCCGGCAGCGGCGTGCCGTTGTCGAGGGCGTAGGTGAGCATCGCGAGGGTGTCCGAGATCGACCCTGGGGTGGCTTGCTGGGAGTCGCTGGCGGCGCGGAACTGTTCGCCGAGCTCGGCCGCGGCCG